>CALETX010000222.1 GCA_937920455.1 uncultured bacterium | reverse complement strand
CGCTCTTTCTGTATGCTTCGGCGACCCTTTGCCTGCGGATAAGTTGGGCCTGGTTCTGGTCCCCAAAATGTCCAGACCTCCCACCCTGGACGGCGTCATCGGTGATGACGAATGGCGCCAGGCCGCGGCAATAAGCGGCTTGGCGCAACAGAACCCAGGCGGCAACCTGCTCATCATGCGGCCCACCACCTATTTCCTGGGCTGGGACGATGAGAATATCTACATCGCATGTCGAACATGGATCATGCCAGGTTACAAACCTCGGGTCGGCAACCGCGAACCGAACACGGCAACAGCTTTCGATGACGGCATGGAATTCAACCTCAAGCCTTGCGGCAGCAATGTGCCCGAGGGCAAAGCAGATAGCTCATACAAGTTCTTTATAACCTGCGCAGGCTCTGACGGCGATTTTGCACGCGTGTCAGTCGGGCAGCTTTTCAGAAACTGGCTGCCCGACTTCAAGAGAGCGTGGCGCCTGACTCCTCCCGGCTCAGCACCAATGGGCGGCAGATGGTGGGAATGCGAACTGATCCTGCCGGCCAGCGATTTCGAACTCAACGGACCTAACCGCTCAGGCGACATCTGGCGTATGCTGCTCGCCTTCAACCATATTCCCGGCTGGATGCAGGCGGCCATCCCGGTCAACAGTGGCTACTTCGATCCAAGCGGATTTCCAACATTCGTACTAGCTGACGACGTTCCTGCAGTTCAGGTCACCATGGAGAATCTTCCCGGACCGAAAGACGGTGTCGCCGCGGTCGTGTTTCGACTCTTCAACTCCACCACGGCTGAAGCAAAGCTGAAAATCATGGCGCGCTTTTCAGAGTTTGTCCCCAAACAGGACGCAAAAGAAAAGCCGGACGAATCTGAACTTCTTGCTTATGAAAAGGAAATTGCATTGGATCCTGGCAAGGCCGAAGTGGTTCAAATCAACGAACCATTTCCGAGAGATCTTGGCAAGAACCGCGGCGCCATATTCTACAGAGTTGCTCAACAAACCGCTGATGGCGAGCGCGAACTTTTCAGGTACTACGTTTATTTCACTCTCGGCTACGAGGAAAAATGGGTCAAGTATCAACCGCCAAAGGACGCGTTTCCCCTCTCCTGCACATTCAACCCGGTCCGTGACAATCTGAAACTCACCGCGGACGCGTACTACCTTGATGATCCGCAGCAGGCGCGCAAGGTCACCTATATTATTCGGCGCGAAGGTGACGCCGAGCCGGTCGCCGAAGGCGTTCTCACAAACCGCCGATACGATTGTTTCTCTTCTATCATCCGATTTCACGATGAACTGAAGGAGGGTGACTACACGGTTTCTGCCACCATGGAATGCGCCAACGGCAAAACGCTGGGCCCTGTCTCGACAACGTTCAAGAAACTCAACGCTGAGCAAAACTTCTCCTCGTGGTGGAAGAATTCAATAGGCAATGTGGAGAGAATAATTCCGCCCTTCACCGGCGTTTCAGCAAGCGGGAACGTGGCAAGAGTCATAGGCCGGGAATATATCTTCGACAAACTCGGCCTTCCGGTCCAGATAGTGTCCGGTGGCAACAAGGTGATGTCCTCTCCGGCATCAATTGCCGTAACAGTGGCAGGCACGCAATACCGACTAGAGGCGTCGGGCTCTCCGGAAATCACATTGAGCGCGCCTTGGCGATGCTCATTCAAAGGTTCAGCCGAAGCATCAGGATTACATTTTTCTTCTGCCGGCATTATCGAACAAGATGGCATGGCCTCGGTCCATATTACGTTTGCTCCTGCCGGAGACAAACCTGTGAAGGTTGATTCTCTTGCTATTGAGTTCCCTCTTTCAGATGAAAACGCCGAGTGCCTTCTATGCATCGGGCCGGGAGGAAACTTCTCCTCATTAACCCACATCCTTATCCCACGGTCCGGCAGGGGCAGAGTCTGGTCCACACTCGATATCGGCCGCGGCGGTTCCTCAATGGCGGTCGGATCTTTCTATCCCGACGTGTGGATTGGCAATGAGCGATGCGGCCTTTTGTGGTGGAGCGACTCTGACTACGGATGGCTTCCAGCCGATGACGTTCCAGCTCATGAAGTCATTCGTGAGAAAGGCTCGGTAATCCTTCGGAACAATATCATCGGCAAGCCGTTCGAAATCGCCGCGCCAAGGACCATCAACATCGTCTACATGGCATCACCCTTCAAGCCTCTCCCAAAAGGCTGGCGCATGGCCATTCATTCAGAGGATGGTACCTTTACCGGGCCGCACAAGGTCCGCACTGATCCCAGGACCGGACAGAAAATAGATGGCTGGTGCTGGCTGAATCCGCCAAGCAGAGATCCAGCGGAATGGTCCGCCCTGTGGGCTGAGTACAAACAGCAGGCCGATGCGCACGTTAGAAAATGGCAACCGTTCGACCCTGCGAGAGCCCGAAACAAAGACTATGTGCACACTTCACTGCCCCTGACCGGTTGGGGACTTCTCACATCCGACGAGCTTGTATCCTCATACTTCGCACCTGAATGGGACCGCGGAAATTTCAATTCCACCATGCGCGACTATCTTCTCTGGCTCGCCAACCGGGCATTCCGCGAAGGGGGCTTGCGCACTATTTACTGGGACATATGTTATGTGACCAGTTTCAAGGCGCCACAAGCCGGCTTTGGCTATGAACTTCCCGACGGAAGGGTCCAGCCTTCCTTCCACGGACACAACCTGCGCAGATTCATGATGCGAATGTACGCGCTCATGGCTGAATGCGGCCTGACGCCTGGCTCGCAGGTTGTCCACTCCAGTAATGCCTATCCCCTCCTGGCTTTCCCGTGGATTGACGCGGCGCTGGACGGCGAATGGGCCCAGATCACCGACGCCACCACCCGCGACTGGGTGGACTTCTATCCGATCGAACGCATGCGGGTCATGTCATGCCCGCACAACTTCGGCACTGTAATAAGCTGGATGAGCCTCATACATGTGCAAGACAAGGAGAGATACAACCGCATTTTCCGCGGCTTCATTGACTACCAGCGCCTCCATGACACATGGACAGGCCAGGACGGACGTTATCCGCCAGACTCGATACTCGAGTGGGGGTTGAATGATCCGCGACTCGCGTATATCCCATACTGGCGGAACGAAGCCGTATCCTGTTCCGATACGGATGTGCTCGTGTCCGCGTGGACTTTGCCAGACCGGGCGATTCTGGTTGTATTCAACTACAGCAGGACGGAAACAAAGTCGCCGGCTCTTTCACTCAACCTGAAGTCCATGGGACTGGAGCCAGAATCCCCATGGCCCGGCGCCATCGTTTGCAAGGAAATCGGCGGTACGATCCTCGCAAACAACTCCACCTACGCCAAAGACCCCGATGTGGTCTTTGAACCAAGCAAGAACATCCTGACCGTGCCCGACATCCAACCACACACCGCAAGGTATATCGGCATCAGACTGCAGGACAAAGGTGATGTCGAACGCCTCAAAGCTTCCTTGTCTGACGCTTTCCCTCAGATGGGTTCGCCTGCGCCGGAAACGGTTCCTGAAGAACTCCTCGACTGGGGACTCGTGGGCTCGGATCTGGTCTATCATTCTCTTGGTTCGGCTCCGTCAGTCAAGACCGACACTGAGGCGGTGCGCCTGGCAATGTGGCAGCGACCCGATCGCATTCTCCTCGGCGTGTACAACTCGGCCGAAGAGCATCTGAAGGAGGCGACCATCGCCATTGACCTCGATGCTCTCAAACTCAAACCTCAACTCTCCTGGCAGGAATTCATCCGCGTGAAAGAGTTTTGGCCGAAGGATGAAAAAAACAGACCCGAACTCGAGTACTACGAGCAGAAACTGATTTTGAGAAGTCTCCCTGCGGGAAAAGCCAGGTTTGTAGGTATCCGCAGGTATTGAGCCGGCGGCTGCAAGTTGGTTGTTCCTCTTTTTTTCGGCGCGCTTTCTTTGGCCAGCCGCACACTCAGCCCGAGATTCGCCTGCCTCGCCTGGAAGAAAGTGGTTGTCAGCTTGCAGTACGAATACGGAGAAATGGAATGGCGTGTCTCGCCATTGCCTGCCTGCCTCTTATAGTGCGAGCTAAAGCGGTGAGTATGCGCGACGGGCCGCGCCAAACCAACGGGCATAGTTGTCAACAGCGCTCATTTCTGCTAAGCACTGGCCTTCCGCTGTGCAAGCCAGGCAGCAGGCAAAGTTTTAGTGAACCATCTGACCAGAGAGGAACAACGCAATGACAGCAAATAGAAAATCAGGGAAGCCACCTGCGGCACATCCTTTCCCAATCGGGTTCTGGAATTACTGTCCAGCCCATGTCCTGAACCGCGAATCCGTACGCGACTGGGCCGATTGCGGAATGACGCTTGCCATGTCTCCTGAATTTGATCCAGACAAGCACAATCCCAAGGATCTGACGGCAATACTGGACGCCGCGCACGAGCGTGGCATCAGAGTGATCGTTTGCGACGCGCGCAGTTACTGGCGCGCTCTGAAAAATGGCGAAAATGCCTACCGCCAAGGATCAAAACAGGCCTTCAAGGATTTCGGACATCACCCGGCGGTCATGGGTTTTCATGTGGGCGATGAGCCTGACGCCTCTGAATTCGAAGCCGCCTGCAAAGCCATGACGATCCAGAAAGAGATTGCTCCGGCGTTGACACCCTTTCTCAATCTGCTCCCCTGGTATCAGGGCGTCGAAACACGCGTCGGCTTTGCCGACTGGAGTGCATACCTCGATGCATATGCTGAGCGAGCCAAACCGGCTTTTTTCTGTTACGATTGCTATTCACAGATGAATCCCGACCCTGAGAACAATGCTTGGGGCTACGAGATGTATTTCGCGAATCTGCGGCTGTTCCGCGAAGCGTCGGCGCGTCACGGCATTCCGTTCTGGACCACGCTTTTGTCGGTTGGCCACTTCAAATACCGTCCGCCAAAGGAAGACGATTTGAGATGGCAGATCAATACCGCGGTCGCGCATGGAGCCTCGGGCATATTGTGGTTTTTTCTCTATATGCGTGAGCCTCATTGCAACTACAGAGTTGCTCCGATTGATGAACACTGGGAACGCACCGAAACTTTCGAGTGGCTCAGCCGGGTGAATCGCACCTTTCTCAAGCGGCACGCGCCGGTGCTGGTGAACCTCACCCTCAAGAGAGTCAATCACGTCGGCAAATGTTGGGGCGGCGTGCCCCTGCTGGACGGCAAAGGAAGAGTTTTGTCAGCCCATGCCGATCAGCCGTTGATTGTATCGGAATTTGCCGATGGTAATGGCAACGATTACGTGGCTGTTGTGAATAACAGTCAGAAAGAGAGCACGCAGGCAACCATTACAATAGGCGGCAAGCACCCCAAATTGCTTCGTATCGCATGGGAGGGGAAAGAATCTGACACCGGGCAGAGCAGGGGCTCGGACTTTGCCAGAGTTCAGCCGTGGCTTGCACCTGGCCAGATGGAACTCTATCGTATCTCAGCTTCTGCCTGAACGATCCTGATGGCTCGCGTCTCTTCCCATCCCGTAAGCCAAAGCATCGTTGCCGGTATCCTGCTATTACGGCCGGGCCGATCTTGTATTTGTAGTCCTTTATGTCGTCTCCTGGTGTTATCCGAGCGGGTTATCTCAGCATTGTCCGTACTCCACAAAAGGAAGCGGACAGCGCTTTCTTGCTGGCGCAATGTTACCGGTCAGGTCGCCATTGACGAAGAGACGATTGACGCCGCTGCAGTGATCCTGCGATGTAATACCATGACAGGATGATGAAAGTGCCGTTATGCAGAGTAACGCTCTGGTTTTTCACATGCCGTAACATGCCGCACGAGCAAACCAACATGAAAACGCCAAAGCCCTGCCGCCAAATCAGAAGATGAGAATAAGCGTCCCACGGGGCGGTTCGGCCAGCACCCCCCACAGCTCGCCCATCCGGTTGCCATGAGTCGGATCGCCGGGCGGACTCGGTTGTCCAAACTTGCCCTGCATTACGAACCCACTCATGAAGCGCGGCCCATCGGGGAACTGGAGGAACTGCATCCTGTCGCACGAAGTCGCTATCGTGTTGTCGCCCTCTGGCCCCAATTCGGAAGACACCAGGACATTTCCGGAAAGATCCCTGATGTCCCAGGTCTTCCAGCAAAATTTTGGGTCATGAATCGGATTGATATTGATGAACACGCCACTCAGATACTGTGGGGTATCGAAGCTGTATGTAATCCAGACGTAACGTTGCTCGTTGGTGTTGAAGTAGCCCTGCACGTCTTCTCTGGTGCCGTTGATAGTCAGGTTGAGAGTAGCTTGCGACATGCATGTCGTGTAAGGAGGCTGCGTGCTTTGGATAGCTGAGTTCGGGCTCACTAGGTCCACAACATACCTGGTCCCTTGCGCGTCAAAAAGCATGATATCCGCCATACCGCGGTTCGTGCAGCCGGTTACGTAACTCAGCTCGCCTATCGCAATCACCTCATATTTCACGCCGTTCGCATCCCGGATGTCCACGTCAACGAAGATGGGGCGGAAATTCTGAGCCACGCCGGCCACGTTGGTTTCGAACGCGTTCGACCAGACCATTAACGACCCGTTCCATACTCCTTTCCAAACCCTGAAATGACCTGGAGTCCTTGAGCCGGGGTAGAGCATGATGCGTTTGACCGAGCGCGTTGGTCTGGTCGTAGCATGCCAATCAACATACCAGCTTGTCTCGCCCGTGCCCTGGTCACCCGCCCGCAATTCACCATCGTCCTTGCCATTGCTGTTCGCCGCCCCATTGCCCCCATTGACCCAATTGCCGACACCAGTGGTATTCACAAGGACTCGCGTGCCATCTCCCCCAAGGTTGAAGTTGGTGTATCCCACTGTATAAGCGTGTGCGGTAGTTGTGGCGATCAGGATCAGACCGAGTTCTGCCAGCACGGTATGTTTCATGGCGCAGTCTCCTATTCTTGTGCCTTCCATTTTTCAAAAAGCGCAACTCTGTTGCCGGCAGTGGCCAGATGGTTAGACGACCTCAAGACTCTCGCCTTGAGTATCGCGCCTAACCGCCTCCTTAGCCAGCAAAACTTT
>CALETX010000221.1 GCA_937920455.1 uncultured bacterium | reverse complement strand
TGATGGTGATTTCCGAAACGGTGTGGTCAGAGCGGCGTATGAGCTGAATATCCCGGTTCTGGCGATTGCGGCAAAGAATGGAAGCGGCGCGCTTCCGCCGACTCTAAGTCGTTTTGCGGTCGAGGGAGTCGGCATTGTTTTGGAGACCGTGAAGAAGGCCGAGGACGACGATTCCATCATCGTGCGTCTGTATGAATCTCACGGAGGGCGATGTCGGGGGACATTGTGGACCTCTTTGCCTGTGCGCAGGGTTGAGGAAACCGACTTGATGGAGCGCAAGATCAAGCAACTTTCGATCAAGGAGGGAGTGATTGATCTTGAGATGATGCCTTTTGAAATTCGCACACTTAAACTGACGCTGGATCGCGCGTGAGGAGGATGGCGGTGACACCGAGGGAACGATTTATTGCCGCGCTGGAGCGGAGACCGCTCAAGGGTCGGGTGCCGCATTTTGAACTGGTTTTCTTCCTCACAATGGAAGCTTTCGGCAAGGTGCATCCATCGCACCGGGCATATCATCAGTGGGATCAGATGGAAGAAAAGGAAAGACAGCTCCACCGGGAGGACATGGCTGATATTTTTATTCGAACAGCGGAGAGATATGAGCACAGCGCAATTTTCATTCATCCCAATCCCTGGCGGCACGAGGAAATTGTGCGTCTTATTGACATAATTCGAGAGAGAACCGGAGACAGGTATTTTTTGATGATTCACGGCGACGCTACTCCTGGCATCCCTCATGGCGGGAACATGGAGGAGTATTCCTTCAGGTTGGCTGACGAGCCGGAGAAGGTCAAGGCCGAGACTGAAGCAGCGGTGAATGCCGCCCTTGAAGCAGCCGAACGCATAAAGCGCCATGGCGGGCTTGACGGTTTTGCGTTATGTTCTGACTATTGCCTTAACACAGGCCCTTTTTTGAGTCCATCTCAGTTTTCGGAATTTGTCACACCGTTTCTGTCAAGACTCATTGCCGGCTATCGCGACATGGGCTTTTACACGATCAAGCACACAGACGGAAACATCATGCCGATTATTGACCAGTTGGTTCAGGCCAGACCACATGCCCTGCACTCGCTGGATCCACAGGCCGGGGTTGACATTGCGGAGGTGAAGCGGCTTTACGGGAAGGAGTTGTGTTTGATAGGCAATGTGAATTGCGGAAAGCTGGACACCGGTACGGATGAAGAGGTTGTTGAATCAACGCGATATGCGCTGAGGCACGGCATGCCCGGCGGAGGGTACATTTTTTCCACGAGCAACTGCATTTACACCGGGATGCGTTTGTCCAGATATGAATTGATGTTGAAGGTCTGGCGCGAGGAGGGCGTTTGGCGCTGAACAAGAAAGGCCGTGTCATATGCCAGTTCCGCTAGCCGTGCGCGGTTTGATGTTGGACGCAGCCCGACTTGTAGAGTCGCCTGCATATTACAAGCGTTTCATCGCATTTGCGGCCGATTGGGGCGCTAATGCGGTCGTGCTGCGTCTGACGGATGATGAGGGGTGCGCGGTACGTTTCAGAAGCCATCCTGAACTTTTGACCCATCCTAACGCCCTGAGTCCGGACGACGTCCAGGATCTGGCGCGGTACGCACGGTGTCGGAAGATCGAGCTTATTCCAGAGATAGAATCGTTCGGCCACAGCAAGTACATAACGAGCGTTCCAGAGTATTGTGAAGTGATGGATGGAGATGTCGGCGGCAAGTCATGGCGTAATGGCGTGGCTCCTCTGCATCCGCGTGTTATGAAGCTTTTCGAAGACCTCTATGAGGAGACGTGCCGGCTTGTCAGAAGTCGGTACCTGCATGGTGGTTGCGACGAAGTCGCTTGGGGCGCCAACCTGCACTCGATGGAGTTGTTGAAGACGCGGTCCAGAGAACAGGTATGGGGGGAATATCTCAATGGCCTAAACTCGATTGCGCGGAGGCTTGGCCGCGAGTTTATTGTCTGGGCGGACCATGTCTTGAGGCATGAGCCGGGAATTCTGGATCATCTGGATCGGTCAGTGATTCTGCTCGATTGGGATTATAGTGAGGTTGCTGCGTCTGCAATTGCGGAGATGGCGCGAAGAGCCTTGGGGAAAGGATTCAGAGTTATTGGTGGCCCAGCCCTTGTGTGGTGCAGGTGGGGCTGCAGGCCGGGCATTGGAGCCCTGAGGAACGTGGACGCTTTTGTGGAGGCGTATCGTGGGCTGGAAGATGAGAAAGCTCTCGGCATCATTGTGACCAACTGGCTGCCTGGCAGATACCTCCAGGACGCGATATGGGACTGCCTGGCATATGCGGCGAAGGCGATGACAGATGGAGCAGGGGTGGCCAGAAACAAGTCATTGCCCGAGTTTGTGCGGAGGCATTGGGGAGCGGAATGGGATGACGACTGGGCGGATTTCTTTCATTCCCTGTATGCATATGTCGAGAACCGGGCATCATGTTCCCCTGTGTGGATGAGACCTGCTCAGCCTGTGGTGTGGTGTGACGAGGCCGGGTTGAGATCTGTCCTTTCAGAGGGAAGGACTTTGGTTCCGCCTTTTGCCAGGCTTGTTAAGGTTAGCAGGCGGCTGGCCAGAAGGATCAAGAAGCGCAAAGATGACTTCAAGGCGCTTGCACTCACCGTTGCATATCTCGAACACATATACTGGCGCGCGGCAGTGGTGTGCGAGGCACATTCCAAAGGCTTGGCCGGTTCGCAGACGAGAAGGCTCATAGAGGAAGTAAACCGGCGAGACCGTGCGATGTTAGAGGCCCTTGTCAAGGACTGGAATCGAGGGCGGACGCCCAAACTCTGGCGTGAAATGCGCAAGTCGTTTCGTCCAGAAGACAGACTCGTGTCAAGGATGGCGGAGGCAGCGGCATTCACGACGGAACTTTCGTTGCGGCCGTCCGAACTGGAACGGATCTTCTGCTCGATCCGCGGTTTTGGGCAATTTGGAAATGACGAGAAGGATGCGTGACATGTCGTTCAGAAATCTAAGCCCTCAACGGATGTTTTTTGAGATGGCAAAAAGGCACGTTCCGCTATTTAAATTTCGAGGGCAGACTGTCAGGGATTTTCGGAGGTGGAAGGCTGCTGCACTCCCGCGTGTTCTGAAGACTCTCGGCGATTGGCCGCCGCGTGTCTCACCACGTCCTCGCTTCATTGCGGAGTGGGAGCATGACGGGTTGCGCAAGCAACGATGGTTAATAGACGTTGGCCCGTACATCTCGGCGGAATTCCTGATAGCATTTCCCTCTGACCTGCGGCCCGACGAGAAAAGACCCGCAATACTATGCTGTCACGGACATGGCCCTTATGGAAAGGAACCTGTTATGGGCAACGACAGTTCCCCGGGCCTGCGCGAGAACATAGCAAACCATAACTACAACTATGGCCATGTGATGGCAAAGCGCGGTTTTGTAACTTTTGCGATAGACTGGATCGGATTCGGCGAGAGGAACGACAGCCAGAAACCGAACTTTCTTGCGAATAACTGGGGAAGGGACTGGTGCAACCTGTATTATCTGAATGCGACAATGCTGGGGATGACTTCGCTTTCAATAAACATCGCACATGGCATGGCGGCCACTGATTTTGCGGTCAGTTTGCCATGCGTTGATAAGACGCGTCTTGGTGTGATGGGCCTCAGTGGCGGTGGAACGATGACATTGTGGATGGCGCTTTGCGACAAGCGGTTCAGGGCTGCGGAGATTATTTGTTACAGCGACCTGTGGACGTATTTTGGGATCAGGGACCTGAACTATTGCGGGATGCAGGTGGCGCCTGGGTTATTCAAGCTTGTAGATCTGCCTGACCTGCAGGGGCTGCTTGCTCCGAGACCTTTGTTGATTGATATCGGCGCGAATGACACGTGTTTCCGAGTGGACACGGCTATGGAATGTTTCAAGCGTCTGAAGGCGATCTACAAGGCTGCCGGCGCTGAAGGCCTGCTTGAACTTGATTTTCATCCTGGCGAGCATGGCTGGGGGGATAATAAGTCGGAGTCATTTTTCAAAAGGCATCTAAATTTCGGACCACGAAAGGAGTAGTGAGTATGAAGAGGATGCAAATATCCGTATGTCTTGTAATTTTCGGCTTCATCTGTACGGTCTCATCACGCGCACAGGAGGGCTTCACTCTTCCAATATTTGACGCCGGAGCGCCGGAGCATCGCGGCTCCAGCAGAGTGGCAGGGGGTATTACTGTCGGGGAGCAGACGCTGTCCGCAGGTGTTCGGGGTTCATTGTGGATACTGGACGGTTTTCAGGTGTTTGCTGAGCTGGATTGGATGAACTGGCATCGGCGAGGTGTCGGGCCAAACATTCAGTTGGGCGCGATGTACACCCTTCCGGCTGATATTCCAGCCGATGTGGCAACGAGGTTTGCCGTGTACAAGCCGTTTGCAGACGAGGACCGCGATATGGCGGGTGTCACGCTCTGCGGCGTTCTCGGAAGGGACTTGGAGGCGTTTGTGCCAGGCGTATCTGTGTATGGTGCCGCCGGTTTTGACTGGGCGTGGGGCACGGTTGAGCTTCCAGATGGCCGGTCCCGCAGCGCTGATGACTTCACGCCTATTGTCTCTGTTGGCGCGCAGTATCGGATCAGCGATGAACTCTCGGTTCATTGCGAAGCGATGCTGGATGATCGAATTTTCGGAGGCATTGCAATGGGGATCAGGTTCTGAAGGGAGCATGGTTTTGTCTTTTTTCCCGCGGATTTCAACGAGCTTCCTGTATTTGCTGTTTTACGCTGTATGTCTTGCAGGCTGGCCTGGCGCATTGTCATGCGGAGGGGATTCGGCAAGCCCAGCGGAAATGGCTCATGCGATTTTTGGCGCCGTGGAGCGGAAGTACGCCTCTTTAAGGACGCTGCGTTATGACGTGATTCGACGCGCGACAAGTGACAGGCAGTCCTCAGAGGATAGGTGGACTTTTTCCTATATGGCCCCCGACAGGGTGCGGGTGGACGCGCAAACGCCGGTTGAGCGGACGATCATTGTGAATGGCGACGAGATTACTGAATACATCCCTTTGCTTAGAAAGGCGGTGGTAACGCGTCTTGGATCACTGTCGGCGCCGGAACGCGAGAAAATCGTCTCGTCCGTGTTGGCACGGATTGCTCTTGAGGGGATCAGAGCGGGGCGCTATGAGGATATGGCTGATCGTGCAACGCGATTTGTCCGCGACAGCGAGAGGCCTGGTGTGGCTACGATCGAGGGAAACTCGCCTCCGTACAGGGTTGTGGCTGACACAGAGCGCTTGGTTCTGCTTTCGATGGAAGTGAGGGACGAGTCTGGACAAGTGAAAATGAGGGCGGAGGCGTCTGATTTCGTCGAAGGGGCGCCGGGCTTCTGGATGCCCTCCCGAATCGAATGGATTCAGGCCGAAAGCGGCGGTGTGGTTCGTTGCGAGGCGCGGTTGAGTAAAATACAGGCGAACGGTGACCTTCCGGTTTCGCTTTTTGTGCCCAATCTGCCATCTGGAACGACCCGGATTGAGAAAGAGTAAGCGACCTGTGATGTTTTTCGTGCTTGCGCTTTTGGTTCGCGTCGGTCAAAGTGATGATGTCGTCAAGCCGCGATCCAGATTTGGCTGGGAAGGCAGGGATAGGGCGTAATGTGGAGCACGCTTCGTAACTGGTTCTCGAACGACATCGGTATTGACCTTGGGACGGCCAACACCCTGGTGTATGTCAAGGACAGGGGGATTGCCCTGAGAGAGCCTTCGGTGGTTGCCGTTCAGGCTGGGACCAAGCGCATTCTGGCGGTGGGCGAGGAGGCCAAACGAATGCTTGGCCGTACTCCTGGCAATATCGTTGCGATCCGGCCAATGAAGGCTGGTGTGATAGCCGATTTCGAGATAACCGAGGCCATGCTCCGCTATTTCATGCGGAAGGTTCAGACACGCAAAAAGTGGATCCGTCCGAGGGTAATAATCGCAGTTCCCAGCGATATTACCGAGGTTGAAAAGCGCGCGGTTAAAGATTCTGCCATACATGCCGGCGCAGGGGAAGTGTTCTTGGTGGAGGAGCCGATGGCCGCGGCGATTGGAGTTGGGATGCCGGTGCAAGAGCCTGCTGCAAACATGATTGTGGACATCGGAGGCGGGACTACTGAAGTGGCTCTAATTTCGCTGGCGGGGGTGGTCTTCAGCCGGTCTGTGCGCGTTGGCGGCGATGAAATGGACGAGTGCATCGTCCAGTACATGAAAAGGGTTTACAATCTGCTCATCGGGGAAAGAAGCGCGGAGGCGATCAAGATACAAATCGGATCAGCCTACGCGATGGAGCCGGAGACGAGCATGGAGGTGAAGGGCCGGGACCTTGTGGCCGGTCTGCCTAAGACGGTCACAATTACGTCCGAAGAAGTGAGGGAAGCTCTGCAGGAACCGATCTCGTCCATCATTGATGCAATAAGGATCACGTTGGAACGCTGTCCGCCTGAGCTGTCTTCAGATCTTGTTGACAGAGGCATGGTGCTTGCCGGAGGCGGGGCGTTGCTGAGGGGAATAGACAGACTCATTGCAGAGCAGACGGGTCTGCCTGTTCATATAGCGGATGATCCTCTCAGCGCCGTTGCTGAGGGCACTGGCGTGGTTCTTAACGAGCTGAACTATCTTCGCAAGACCGTCAGGTCATAAGTCCTTTCACTGCCAGTCGAGGCTTCTTTCCCTGTGCGGACCGGGGAGTCCGTCGAGCGGTGTGCGTTCGGAGACGAAGCACGGGTGAAAGTCAGAAGATATCTAGGCTGGTCATTGGCAGTTCTTCTTATCATTCTGTTGAGTTTACCTGCGCCTGTCTCGTGGCGACTGAAGGCTAATCTTCGCGACGATTTAGGTGTTTTCCCTGGCATGGCCAGCGTCGTTGCCTGCTGGCTGGCGAAGGTATGGCGGGCGGCTGTGTCGCTGCCGTCGGCAGCGCGCGAGAATGAAAAGATGTTGCAGGAAGTGGCGGCTCTGCGCGAGGAGGTGCGACTTCTCAAGGGATTACGTGAGGAAAACGATGAGCTTAGGAGTCTGCTTGATTTCAAGAAGAAATCCTCTCGCAATCTTCTCGCCTGCGAGGTCACGAGCCGCGGAGACGCCACTGGCTGGTGGCGGACGTTGACTATCTCGAGAGGTGCGACAGACGGCGTAACGCCAGGCATGGCGGTGATTACGACTCGCGGTTTGATCGGACGAACACGGGAAGTCACGGCCACGTCGAGCGTCGTCTTGTTAATCACCGACCCGATGTTCAAGGTTTCATGCCGTTTTTCCAGAACCGGCACTGTTGGAATCCTTCAGGGCGGTGGTGTTGCGGCCTGGGATGCAGGGAGCCTTGTGGCTTTTGCGCCGCCGAGGCCGTTTACTGTGGATTTTGTTTCCAAGGACTATCGGATTCTTCCGAACGATGAGGTTGTGACCTCAGGCCTGGGAGATGTTCTGCCGGCGGGGCTCCTGATTGGATATGCGACGAGAGCATCAATGGATCCGTCCGGACTTTTT
>CALETX010000220.1 GCA_937920455.1 uncultured bacterium | reverse complement strand
CATTTGGTGCGAGCATTACCAGAGGATTTACGCGTTGACGCGGGAACACAACGAGGGCTCCATCGGTTGGTTTCCGTTGTGGGCGCCCGGGAAGTTCTACGCGGCACAGAATGATTTCTCCTACATGATCGGCCCGGAGATGTTCCGGGACCTGTTTCTTCCGTCGCTCCGACGCCAGATGGCCTATCTGGATTATGCGGTGTACCACGTTGACGGCGTCGGTGCTTTTGTCCATGTGGATGCGCTGTGCGAGATCGAGAATCTTCACGCGATTCAGATTCTGCCCGGGGCGGGCAGGCCGAGCGCGCTGCACTACCTCGAAGTCCTGCAGCAGGTCCAACGGTCTGGCAAGAATCTCCAGATATATCTTGAGCCGCAAGAAATCCAGCCGGCTCTGGAACGGCTGTCAGCCCGGGGCCTGATTATCCACACCTGGTGCGGCACGGAGCGCGAGGCGCGCAAACTTCTCTGTGATGTCGCCCGCTGGTCTGTGGACAGGGGTTGAAGAATAGTTCGCAGGATGGAGTTGCAATCGAGCGATAGAAGGAGAATGACGGGGTTAACCACAGTGACGGCACAATTAATGATGGCGCAACAGGTGTTGAGCCCGACTGCCAGAGCTCACCATGTGCCGATCGTCTCCGTGGATTCCGATGGCCTTGTGGACGAACTGGTGCTGACTGTCATGAAGCACGGTGTTAATGCGTTCCTCCCATTCGAGTCGCAGGCGGGCAATGACATTGTGCACTATCGCCGCCTTTATCCAAGACTAGGCATCCTGGGCGGGCCGGACAAGAGTGCCCTTGCCAAGGGACGCAGGGAAATTCACGCCGAACTCAACAAGGCCGAGCGCATGCTCGCCGAAGGCGGATACGTGGTGGGCTTCGACCATCTGATTCCTCCGGACGTTCCGTGGGCGAATTTTGCGTATGCGGTCGAGCATCTAAGGAAGATGGTCAGAATATGAGACGGTCCGCCTGATGAGTTGTGGGTTTTGGACGCTCGATTCGTGCGCCGTTCTACACAGGAAGCTCCGTTTCTGGCGTAGAAAACGCTGGCTCTAACGAAGTTCTCTGGTATCAGAGGCTTACCGCAAACCCTGCCTCGTGGCACTAGCGGGTGCTCCTGCATTTCGGAGAGGTGGATTAAGGTCGCAACGTTTTATTGATGACAGGCTCGCAGGGTAGAATTCGACGGGTCGCGTATTATTGCTTTTTTTGGAGGACGTTGTATGGTCAGGGGGGATGAGAAGGGGGTTTGAATGAGGAATGGAGGACGGCATGGAACTGTTGTTTGAATCGCGTACCAATCTGTCTGGCTTCAAAGGCCACCTGAATTTTATGCAGTACAAGCCGCGAATATATCCGGAGCCGGTGTTGAGGCCTGACACCTTTGCAGACGGCGCGGGGGTAAGCATCTACGGCAGCGTGCTGGCGGACGGCGGAAAGCTGCGGATGTGGTACCACGCTTGTCCGAAAGACTGGGATTACACCCACGACATGGCCAGCATCGCATATGCCGAATCCGAAGACGGCATCGCGTGGGTCAAGCCCGACCTGGGTATTATTCCCCACGGCCCTGGGCCGAACAATCTGACCGATCTAGGGCTGCACAGTGCTACGGTTTTTTTGGATCCACTGAGCCCTCCCTCGCATCGCTACCGCGCTACAGGGTGCGGATATCCCAGCTTGTTTCTGGGACGTCCGGAGACAGTTGAGTATGGATATTACACAGCACATTCCGCTGACGGCTTGCGATGGATTCTTGATTCGTCGGAGCCACGCTGGCGAAGCGGGGATGTCATCACGAGCGTGTGGCATCCGGGACGTCAATGCGGAGTGATAGCCATGAAATACTCGCCGCGTTGGATGAGGATTGGTCGGCGCAGTATTCACACAGCAGAATTACGCAACGGTGTCTATACCGATGCAGTTACTGCGTTATATCCTGATGAGTTCGACGACAACATAGCTGCAACACGCGGATTCCATTCGTGTGACTATTATGGAATGGGCATGCTTCCGGCGGGACAGGGGGCGGTTGGTTTCTTGTGGAACTTCTGGCACCAGCTTCCTTATACAGGTGACGCTGCCTGTGGCCTCGGGCTCTTTGGAGTTTCGGACATTACTCTGGTCTACCAGCCCGATCCTGGCGGGCGCTGGCTTCACATGCCGGGCAGGCCGATCTTCATTGATCACACGGATGTTCCATGGGCGCAGAACGGCTGGATCAACTCGGCGTCGAACGTTGTGGAAGTTGGCAACGAGCACAGGCTTTACCTCTCCGCCGCAATGAATTCACACGGGATTGGCTGGACGCCGGCCTGGACCCCCGCACCGAAATGGGTGGAATGGACGAAGCGGCATACGCTATCTGGCATAATCTTTGCAAGTTGGCCAAAATGGCGGCTGTTCGGATTTGAGTCTGATCCTGAGGGGCAGTTTACGATCCATCTGGGACAGATAGACAAACCCAGTGAGCTGTTCATAAACTACGAGATCATCAAGCCTGAGGGCAGGATCACGGCCGAACTGCATGTCCATCCGAACACGCCTCTCCACGCTTTCTCCGATAGCGTGCCTCTCACAGGAGACAGTACAGGTGAGAAGCTGGTCTGGAAGGCGGGCACTGTTATTCCGGCGACTCCGTCGGCTTCGGTATTTCTTCGCATGGAGAACGCTCGGGTATATGCCTACGAGGTGAGGGATGCACGGAATTCGTGAATGTTGCGCGGAGTAAGCAATATGGTGATGCCGCAGAAGGGAGACGTGACATGCAAACCGGAAGGGAGGCTATAAATAATCTGATCCACAGCCGGGCGGCGGATCATGTGCCTGGCTTTGACTCGCCGTGGAGTGATACGCTGCGAAAATGGGTTGGTCAGGGGATGCCGGCTGATGAAAAGGGCAATCCCGTGGATGCAGCGGAACATTTCGGTTACGAGATGGTTGGTTGTGGAGGATGGTTTGACTGGCATCCCAGGCGCGGCTTCAGCGAGACGATCGAGGAAACCGATGAGTGGAAGATCACGCGCAACGGCAGCGGAGCTGTTCTGAAATACTGGAAGAACAAGTCGGGCACGCCGGAGCACATTGATTTTCATATGACCAGCAGGGATATATGGGAACGTGAATACAAGCCACTTTTGAGCCCGTTTGATCGTCAGCGTGTGGGCGATACCGCGGCTGCGCGTGCCAGCCTCGCCAGGGTCCGCTCGCAGGGTAAGTGGGCTTTCTTCGGCAGCACGCTTGTGTGGGAGAACATGCGCGCCAGCATGGGCGACTACGCCATGTACATGGCGCTGGTGGAGGATCCGGACTGGGTTCACGACTTTTGCCGCTCGATGGTTAATCTATACAAGCAGTGCTACTCGATCTTGTTTGACGAAGCCGGGCTTCCGGATGGCATCTGGATTTATGAGGATCTGGGGTACAAGGGTCGCCTCTTTTGCAGTCCGAGAGTGCTGGAGGAGCTTGTTTTTCCCTATTTCAAGGAAATGGTGGATTTCTTTCATGATCGCGGTCTGCCGGTGATATTCCACTCATGCGGCTACCAGGAAGAGGCGCTGCAGTTGATCGTCCAGGCTGGTTTCGACGGCTTGAATCCCATGGAGGTCAAAGCCGGCAACGACATTTTCAAATTTGTTGAACGTTACGGCGACAGACTGATGTTTGTAGGGGGGCTGGATGAGCGAATTCTAGAGAGTCATGACAGGGCGATTATCCGGCGCGGCGTGACGTCTTTTATTCAGCGGATGAAAGGATGCGGCGCGCGCTTTGTGTATGGTTCTGATCATTCGCTTTCCACGAACATAGACTACGGGGATTATGTGTACTCGCTAGAGGTTTATCGCGAGCATCGCGGGTTGTGAGAGAGCGGGGATGCTCTGAGCTCGCGTGCGCGGAATAGGATTGACAGAGGAGGTCTCGTGTTGAGAATAGTAAGAAACGTCTCGGGTTTTCGGTTCTGAATCCGGGAATGGAGGGGGCAATGAGGCATTTCTCGAGAATAAATGTGGCGGCTATGATGCTTGCTGTGTGCGCTGGCATGATTGCCTGCGCTGACGACAGTCGGAGCCTTCTGCTGGTGGTACCGGCCAGACCTGCCGTTGTGCGTTTCTGCGCTGATGTGGCCAGGATGAAGAACGCGACGATGGTTTGTTACGAAGCCCAGCAGCGGGGTGGCGCTCCTGTTCTCTTTCTCTGGAAGGCGTTGTCAGGCGATTGGGTGAAAATTAGCGCTGATGACTATCAAAGCGGAGCGCTTTTGGGGCGGGGAATGAGACGTGTGCTAATCATCGGAACGGATCGCGCTGCTGTGGCCGCCCTCGTTGAACTCTCCGGCCGCCTTGGTGATGTTGCGACGATCGATCGCCTGGATGTGATGACGCTGGCCAACGGTATCAACGATGTGGATCCGTTCACTTCCGGCCAGTGGAAGGCTCTTGCGCGGCGGCACGATCTGCAACTCAAGGATCTCAACGAAGACAGGCGGCGCTACGGTCGTTTCGGGAAACCGGGCGAGGGGCCAGTCCTTCCCAAAGTGAGGGAACCGTCCGACCTGCTGCAAGCCGTTGAACCGGCCGCCATTTTGAGCATGCCTCCATTGGAAATGATGGAAAAAAAAGCCCAGCCATTGCAGCCTGCAGTAAAGTCCCCTGCGGACAAGTAATCCGACTTTTACCCGATGGAGTGTTGTCCCGCCGCGTTATGCGGCGCGAGGCGTGTGCGAAGGGCAATGTGATGGTACCTCCTTGCTTACGAGCGGACCTGCCCGTTGCCGATGACGACATATTTGTAGCTGGTGAGTTCTTCGACAGCCATGGGTCCGCGTGCGTGAATCTTGTCTGTGCTTATTCCGATTTCCGCGCCCATTCCGAACTCGCCGCCATCGGTAAAACGCGTCGAAGCGTTGACATAGACTGCCGCGGAATCAACTTCCGACACAAAGAACTCCTGCGCTTTGCTTGAGGAAGCCACAATAGCGTCTGAATGTCTGGAACCATACTTTTGGATATGCTCGACAGCATCGCTGATTGTTGGCACGACTCGAATGGCGAGAATAAGGGCAAGATATTCCGCATACCAGTCATCTTCGACAGCTTCTTTCATTTCGGGGACTATTCTTCGGGCTTCTGGGCAACCGCGAAGTTCAACCCCCAGCTCCATGTATCGGCGGCACATAGGAGGCAGGAATGTCTCAGCAATTTTCTCGTGAACGAGAAGTGTTTCCATGGCATTGCAGACACCGGGGCGTTGACATTTGGCGTTCTCACAGATTTTCATGGCCATATGCAGATCGGCCGACTCGTCCACATACACATGGCAGACGCCCTTATAATGCTTTATCACAGGCACGCGGGCATGTTCGGCGACCGATCTTATCAGCGCCTCTCCGCCACGAGGTATCACCAGATCAACCTTTCCTTCGAGTTGCACAAGCGCCTTAACGGCTTCATGGTCGGTGTTTCTGACAATCTGAATGGCGTCGGTGGGCAGACCAGCCCTGGCTCCGCCGACGCTCATCGCTTCTGCGATCGCAATGTTGGAGCGAAGGGCTTCCTTGCCACCGCGCAGTATGACGGCGTTGGCCGTTCGAAGGCATAGGGCTGCGGCATCAGCCGTGACATTCGGCCGCGATTCGTAGATGATGGCTATGACTCCGATGGGAACCCGCCGTTTTATAATGAGCAGGCCATTTGGTCGGGTCCATCGTTTGATGTCACTTCCGACAGGGTCGGGAAGATCCGCCACCATTCGCAGGCCGGCAATCATGGCGTTGATCCGCTGATCATTCAGGAGCAAGCGGTCCAGCATGGCAGGAGAAAGACCGCATTTTCTGCCTGCCTCCATGTCCGCCGCATTTGAGGAGGCGATTTGAGGTTTGCGCGCCTCCAATTCGTCCGCCATTGAAATGAGGCCGATACGTCGCTGCTCGGATGACAGTCGGGCCAGGGCCCTGGCCGCGGCGACGGCTTTATCTCCCATTATGGTTATTTCCCGATGCAAGTTCACGTTTTGTTTCTCCGATTTGCCGATTCTTATGTGCAAATGCGGTGACAGAGTCAAGCTGTGACGGAAATATTTGTTCGAAAAATGTGATGTGCAATATTGGCAACCGGTCCAAGGAGCGCAGAAGAATGAATCGTGCGCCAGATGTACTGTCTTGCGCAGCGGGGTGGTGGAGTGTTATATGAGATGATATTCGTTATCCGGAAAGGGGGCTCTTGATGAGAAGTCTGTTCGCTAGCGTTCTGTTGTTGTTTGCCGTTGAAGAAGGTTTTGGCGAGGTCAGGCTGTCTTTCCCTCTGGAAAGGAAAGTTTATCAGGATAACGAGCACATTGATATCTGCGTGCAGCACGGGGCGGAAGGGGGATCTGAGGCCGGCGAGCTTGTGCTCAGGATCAGTGGCGGGGACGGCAGCGCAATGGAATACGCATTTCCTGCTCGCCATGGCGCATCGGGAGTTTCAACCGAACATCTTCGCATAAACGCGCGTCTGCTCAGGCCCGGCCGTTACAAGATCGAGGTTAACGTTGACGGCACGAATGTTGCTGAAACCGTCGAGGTTTTCTCGCATGTTCGCAGGTCGTCATACAGGCTGATAGGGTGGGGCTCGCGCGCCAAGAACGAGCAGTGGTGGCCCGCCGGAGAAGATAACATCGGCCTCAATCTCGTGATGCAGACCTTTCCGAGGGATCAGATAGAGCATTTGATACGCGGCGGCGTGGATTCCATGTCGAGTTGTGTAATGGGTGGCGGGCATCAGATGGATCTGAGGATGGAGTGCGACTGGTCGGATCCAAACGTGATAATGAGGGGCGGCACAAGGCGTGCAGTCAACAGAGCGTTTCAGGAAAGGATAAATCCAACGGCTGTTGGAGTGCATTTCTACGACGAACCCGGACTTACATGGTGGGAAGATCCCGAAACCAGACAAGCGGTCCCTCACATGATTCCTGCGCAGGTCGCTGCCTACAAGGGAGCGTTTGGAGTGGAACCATTGCGATACAATCGGGTTGACCCGTCAAACTCTGAGCACGTGCGCAAATGGGCCGAATGGGCGAGATGGAAGCTTGGTTTCATGGACGCGGCATGGAAGGATGCCAGGTTTGGAGTTGAATGGACGCGTCGTGATTTTCTCTCGCTAACGCAGAGTCAGTATGGGTGGACGGCTTTCGCCGACGGTTATTATTTCAATGTGGTTCGGTCGCTGCCGGTCACATGTGGTCACGGCGGCTATCAGGATTTCTGGCTGAATCTCTTCAACCCGTCATTTTTCCTTGAGATGGCGCTTGCGCGAGACTTGTCCAAGCCATGCTGGTATCTGCCATGCTGGTACGAGAATACAACATCGGATCAGTTGCGCCTTGAACACAATCTTTGCTTCCAGGTGGGCATAGACGGGCTTGCTGTACCCCCGCCGATGTGTCCGATGGTGGCCGGGAATCTTCCTGGTTTCGACGGTATTGTGGAGTGCAACAAAATTATGGCGCATTTGGGGCCGGTCTTTACGGCCATGCCGTACCCGCGGGCGCCGGTTGCTGTGCTTTATTCGCTCTCGCATCTGATTCGCGCTCAGACGCTGGACATGAAGATGAACTATGCCGGGAGTGATAAGCACGGACGCGCCTTGGCATTCGTCTATGTTGCTTGCAAGCTGATTCAACATCCGATTACCGCGATTGTGGACGAGGACGTTGTTGATGGAACCCTTGCCGCAAATCACAAGGCAGTGATTCTGGCCGGAATAGATCATTTGGACGAGGATGTCATCGCGGGCCTGGAGGATTTCGTCAAACGCGGAGGAGTTGTGCTCAAGACGTCCGATAGCCGCGTCAATATTTCATCCGCCATGGACCTTGGCGTGGCGGCTGATTTTACGGAGCAGGATAAAAAGTATGTCGAGAGGTTGGATGCCGAGATTGCTGAGTTGGACAAGAAGCTGAAATCATCTCTTGAGGCAAAAAGTCAGGTGCAGGAGAGCTTGAAAAAGACTGATATCGCGGATGAGGAAAAGGAGAGACTCAACAAAGCTCTGGCCGAAGCCGACGCGGCGATCAGGCCGCTGGAGGAGCAGAAGAAAAGACTTGGCGAGGAGATGCGTACGCACACCGCTTTGCGCGCGTATCTTGCGGCAGCAAGGCCCCTCGGGGCGGCATTGCGAGCTCGTCTGGACAAAGCTGGCATTGCTCCCGCCTTCGGCTGCGACAATGAGGGTATTTCCGCAACGCGGCATTCCTGGGGCGATATCGAATACTTGTTTGCGGTAAATGCAGCTCACGATGAGAATGGCGATCCAGCTTATGGAATGAAGGCTGTCACGGTTACAATTCGAATTCCGGACGACGGGCGTCCTGTTTATGACGCGGTCCATGGCGGGCAGGCTGTGGATTTTGCAAGGCGCGGTAAGAATCTCGAGGCGTCTCTCAGATTTGGACCTGGCGCAATGAGGGTCTTCGCACGGACTGCTCGACCTGTCGGGCGAGTGGCAGGTGGAGCAGGCATGGTAGAAACAGACCTCACCAGCGCGGAATCCCCACGCCTCATGAAGCTTTCATCTGTTCTTCTTGATAATCAGGGAAAACTCCTTTCCGGCGCAGCGCCCATCCGTGTTGAAGTGAGGGACAGCCTTGGCACTCTTCGCTACAAACTCTGGAGGGCGACAGAGGCCGGCGTGTTGAACATTGCTTTGCCTATTGCGGCAAACGAGCCTGCCGGATCATGGATTGTTACGTTCACAGACCTTCTAGCAGGAACATCCGATTCGACGACTGTGCATGTGGCGGCGATGACTCGTTGCGGCGCGCTTGCCGGGGCCAGGCGGAGGGCGATATTCATTGACGGGGAGGACGGTAATATATTCCGGTTTGTCAGGCT
>CALETX010000219.1 GCA_937920455.1 uncultured bacterium | reverse complement strand
TGTAGAGTGACCGGGAAGGGAAGATATTTCTTCTTTTGGACCTGCGTGGCGGGATTGTTGTTCTCTGAAGACGGTGCTCATGCGCTCACGGTGCTGAGGTACTACAGCCCTCACAATGGGAAGCGTCCCGTCAGGCAGAGGACCGATTACATAATCCTGCATACGACTGAAGCGCCGGATGCCAGCTCGCTCCGCAAACTGCGCGACAATGGAGAGGCGCATTACTGCGTGGACAGCAGAGGCAACGTGTATGCGCTCATTGAGAACAACCGTGTCGCTTTTCATGCGGGCAGGAGCATGTGGAACGGCAGAACAGAATTGGACGGGTGTTCAATCGGTATTGAGGTTTGTGGTTATCACGACAGGGATCTCACTCCAGCACAGTACGTTTCTCTTCGGGAGCTTCTGGGAAGGTTGAAAGGAGCATATCGCATTCCTGACGACAGGGTGCTGACGCACTCGATGGTTGCCTATGCCACCGCAAATCGCTGGCACCGGAGGCCGCATCGTGGCCGCAAACGCTGCGGCATGATATTTGCTCTCCCGTCTGTAAGGCAGCGCCTTGGTCTCTACTCCAGGCCGCTTTATGATCCGGACGTGAGAGCTCGCAGGCTGGACATCGGCGACGCGTACTTGGCAAAGGTTCTTTATGGGTCGGCAGCCGAGCAGAGTGGCGCTATCGCAAGGTTGAGAGATGCGGCAACCGGAAGCGTCATCGGGCAAGGGCGGAGTGCATGGCATATTGCAGGCCCGAAGTATAACAGTTCCGAGGTGCTTTATGTTTTCCCCGACGGCAAAGAGTACCGCGGCAACCAGATCAGGAATTGGTCTTCTATCCCCGCCGGAACACGCGTGGTTTTTGCTGAAAGCCAGCGGGAAAACCTGGAGGAATCCGCGCGAATGGCTGGCTTTGACGGGCGCGCGGCGGCCGATATGGCGGGGGATCAATGGCGTGCTGCCTCAACGATCTACATTTTTCCCAACGGGAGAGTATGCAGAGGCAATGAACTGTCGCCAGAGGAAGCGGCGAGACTTCCCCTTGGAACAAAAGTCCTGCCGGGATATGTCTTTGCAGGCCGCGTGACGGCCGGCCGGCCTGCTTTCGAAGCGGCAGGCCGGAGGTGGAACTGGCCCTCGACTGTTTACCGTTTTCCAGACGGTAGAACAGTCAGGGGCGATCAGCTCAGCGAGAAGGCAATTCCTGCGGGATCGCTTGTTTTTACGCCGGAATGATGCTGTGCTGCAAGACGCGTTGAGCTGATCGGTCCGGCAGGGGACGCCCCTGTTTGAGTTTCCTGGGCTCGTTACGATTCTGAACAGCGGAGGCAAGCGTATGAAGAGATCATGTCTGGTGTTTGCCAGGAAGTGGCTGGTGACGTGGGCAATTGTTTGTCTTATCGGCGGCGTGGGCTGCGAGACGAACGAAGACTATCTTGATCACAAGCCGCCAGCGGGCATGGGGTCGCTTGTGGTTGACAATCAGACCGGCGACGATATCGAAGTTTTTGTTGACGGGAGATTGGATCGGACCGTTGACGATTATGGGAACGCTACCGTTGATCTGAAACCTGGCCAGTACAGAGTGGTTGTGCTGGAGAAAGAGGACTCTGACAGGAGCGGCGTTGCCGATGTTGACATACTCTCAGGTCGGCTGGCTATTCTAAGGGTTTCGTGGACAGGAACGAATGCTCTAGCATACTCTATTGTGCTGAGCTATCACACACCATGATTAAGGCAGTCTCACGCTGGCAGAGTCGGGACTGAGGATGTTTGCGGTTGCATGGCACTCTAGTTGCCTCACTTCTTGCGCACTTCGTCAATGAGTTCATCAATGCGCCGCGTCAGGGTAGAAATTTGAATTTGCAGGCCGAGAATCACAACTAAGAAAAAAACAATTCCGAGTGTTCCAAAACCTACAAGTATGTCAGTGTCCATGTGTTCCCCCTTCTTTGTGACTTTATTCTCACACTCGTTTTTGAGATATACAAGCAAAAAAGCAGGAAAATCCCAGGCAGGCACACCTGTCCCATGAAAGTAAAACCTGGATTTTGCTTTCCTGCAGAGACTTTCATAACTGCCTGTCAGTTGAGTGGCTCAGAAAATCAAGCCCGTCACAAAAAGGGAAAAAACCATCTGCAACGCATTTGATTACTGTTGTTCTAATGCATTGACAGCAAACATGTTGCTTTTCGCGCATTGTGGGTCGCGCTATCTGATTTCGGTCAAAAATGCCGCTTGAACGCTTCGGAGGTCTCTCGATGCGCCTTTGCCAGCTTGTTCCAATACACGAGTGTCAGCCGCTTGCATGATATGTGGCGATGTCCTTACTCAAGGCCGTAAAAGACGGGATCGCCAATGGATCGGTTTTGTGGTGGCAGCAGGGAGCCATTGTTTCGAGATAGTATCGAGGATTGCGAACGAGGGCATCTGGAAGGGGCGCGTACTCCTGTGACATCCGAACACTGCAGTCAAATATTCGCTGGCTCCCTTTTCTTGTCTTGAGTAGAGGGCGGTAGTACTGTGTTGTCTGTTGGCTGTGTTCTAACAACGCGGCGAAGGAGGCGTGAAAATGGTTGAAGCAAAAACCGGTCTTACAGCGATGCCTGAATGGAAGGCGCTTGCCAATCATTACGAGAAGATAAGGGATCTTCATTTGAGACGACTTTTCGCAGATGATCCGTCCCGCGGGCGTGATTTTGCTGTTGAAGCGGCGGGGCTTTACCTTGACTACTCCAAGAACAGAATTACGCGTGAAACGATGTCATTGCTTTTTCGCCTCGCCAGAGCCGTTGGTTTGGAACAGGCCATCAAAGACATGTTCTCAGGACAACCCATAAACACCACAGAAGGACGGAGCGTGCTTCACATTGCGTTGCGCAACAGATCCAACACGCCGATTCTTGTCAACGGCAAGGATGTCATGCCGGCGGTAAACGATGTTTTGAGCAGGATGGCTGTCTGGTGTGAAAGCATCAGGTCGGGCGGCTGGAAGGGCTTTACGGGACTGCCGAT
>CALETX010000218.1 GCA_937920455.1 uncultured bacterium | reverse complement strand
ATCTTCCGGTTCTGGGAAAAGCACCTTGCTCAACATCATCGGATGCCTGGATCAGGCCACAAGCGGGACATACTTGCTCGAGGGGCAGGACGTAACTCGGATGGACGCGGATGTTTTGGCTGGCATAAGGAACAGCAGGATCGGCTTTGTTTTCCAAAGCTTCAATCTGCTCCCCCGGACATCCGCCATCGAAAACGTCGAGCTTCCTCTTTATTACGGAGAATCGCTCGGCTTCCGCGAACGGCACAGACGCGCAGCGGAGCTTCTAGAGCGCGTTGGTCTTGGAGACCGCCTGCTTCACCATCCCAGTCAGCTTTCAGGCGGTCAGCAACAGCGAGTTGCCATAGCCAGAGCCCTGGTGAACAAGCCGGCCATCATTCTCGCAGACGAGCCCACTGGCAACCTCGACAGCAGGTCAGGAGCCGAAATCATGGATCTTTTCCGTGAGCTCCACAATGAAGGAATCACCATCATCATGGTGACACACGATCCTGAAGTGGCGCACCATGCCGGCCGCATTATCCACACAAAGGACGGGAAGATCACATGAAGCTCTGGCTGATCATCCGCATCGCGCTGAGGGCGCTGGCCCGCAACAAGACAAGATCCCTACTGACCACTTTGGGAATCATAATTGGAATTGCATCAGTCATAGCGGTCGTCGCAGTCGGCCAGGGGGCGTCGTCAATGATCAAAGCCCAGATCAGCAGCCTCGGCAGCAATCTGATAACAGTCTTTCCTGGAAGTTCCAGGAGTGGAGGATTTCACTGGGGAATGGGAAGCCAGCAAAATCTGACCGTTGCGGATGCGGAAGCCATAGCAAGGGAATGCCCCTATGTGGTTGCCGTGACGCCAGTGGTCAGAACCGGAGGACAGTGCGTTTACAAAGAGAAGGATTGGGCCACATCCATCCAGGGAGTGGATGTTTCATTTCAGGCCGTGAGGAATTGGGAAGTCGAGGACGGCGTTTTTTTTGACGAAGGAGATGTGCGCAGCGCCACGCGGGTCTGCATTCTTGGAAAGACTGTGGCAAGCCGCCTGTTCGAGGGGCAAAGTGCCGTGGGCGAATCCATCCGGATCCGTAACATGACATTTCGCGTGCTTGGCGTTCTCGCAAGGAAGGGCACCGCTGCCTGGGGCCAGGATCAGGACGACACAGTCATCGCTCCGTGGACAACTGTGCGCAGAGTCCTCCTCCGATCACCATTCAACAACGTCAACCAGATCCTGATAACAGTCAGTTCCCTTCAAGTCCTTGAAGAAGCCAGACGGGATATCACATCCATTTTGAGACAGCGGCACAGGCTCGCACAGGAGGCGGAGGATGATTTCGTCATCATGGATATCACTGAGGTCACGCAGACTATCACACAAGTATCAAGGTTGATGAGCGTCATGCTTGCAGTCATAGCCTCGGTGTCCCTGGTCGTGGGTGGAATAGGAATAATGAACATCATGCTTGTATCGGTGACAGAGCGCACGCGCGAGATTGGGTTGAGAATGGCCGTGGGGGCACGACGAAAGGACATACTCGCTCAATTTCTGGCCGAAGCGGTAATACTCTCAGGAATCGGCGGTTTTTTCGGCATAGCTGTCGGCGCTGCAACGGCCCATTTACTGGCCCATATCAATAAATGGCCGGTTCTCGTTTCACCTGGAGCAGTTGTTATGGCGATTCTGTTCTCCGCGGCGGTTGGGATTTTCTTTGGATTTTATCCGGCATGGCGCGCCGCGCGGCTGAACCCCATAGAAAGCCTCCGCTACGAATAACCACCAGAAGACCCCTCAAACAGAGGATCATATGGCTGGATCATGTCACGCAACTCAGACAACTTGCGAATAACCATGTCAGCATCGTCCATATAATGCGCGTTGCTCTCGCGAACCAGCAGGCATGTCATGCATCCCGCGGTCCGACCGCACGTGATGTCGTCCCTGTAATCTCCAACCACAAGCACCGATCGGGGGGGACACGCCCAGGCATCGCATATAAAACGGACAGGCTCAGGATTGGGTTTGACAGGCCCGAACTCACGGGTCAGAACGGGATCGAACAATACGCCTAACATGGCGATTATTTTTTCCGCTGATCGCCGGCTGTTCCTTGTCAACATGCCGAGCTTAATGCCGCTGTCAGCGAGAAAATGCGCAATTTCTCTCGCTCCTTCCTGAAACTCGACATCCCGAAGAGCCTGCTCTTCTATCTCCTCAATGACGCGCATACCCTCCCGGCACCTTTCCTCTGGCCACGAGCGGACGGCCGCAAGGATATCGCCCTCCGGGATTCCAAGCCGCCTGCGCATGGCGGAGAAGTCAATGACCGGCTTGGTCAGGGTGCCATCGAGATCAAATATCACTCCTGAAACTGGCCTCTTCATAATTCGCGAGGGCTAGGTCAATGCTCCAGATTATATTCTGCACATGCCGTCAGTCGCTGTCCTGGTCTGCCCGTACAATCTAATTAATGGGTTGTCGTCAACAACCATAAAAGTGTGCAGCGTCGAAAGGCTTGTGCGACCGTCCGCGCATGATAGTATGTTACCTCCCAAGGCAAGGATAAAGCAATGAACACATTTGAAATTCCGCAAACAGCGGTTGAAGGCAGCGATATTCCA
>CALETX010000217.1 GCA_937920455.1 uncultured bacterium | reverse complement strand
ACACCGCATAAGAGCGAGAATGAGAAGCACTTTCATCAGATCCGCTTGCGATGAAGCATTTGGAATTTTCTCGTGGTCGAAAAATACCGCTACGTAAATGGACACTGAACTCCGAATCCAACTTGAAGAACTTTACAAACGCCAGAACTTTGGGATCAGGATGGGGCTCGAAGTCGTGGCCGGCCTCTTTGAGCGAATAGGCAGTCCGCATCTGTCTTTCGGTGCTGTGCATGTTGCGGGAACGAACGGCAAGGGTTCGGTATGCGCCCTCATTGATTCTGCGCTCAGGCAAACCGGCTTGCGGACGGGTCTTTATACCTCGCCGCATCTGGTGCGGTTCAACGAGCGGATTCGGGTGAACGGCTTCGAAATATCCGATTCTGAACTGGCCGAGCTCTTCAAGGAAATGCGCCCCGCAATCAAGCAGACCGACATTCAAAGCGGGCGGCGCGTGACTTTTTTTGAATGCACCACTGCGATGGCCTTTGAATACTTCCGGCGAAAGGGCGCAAGGATCGCGGTGATCGAGACAGGCATGGGAGGCCGGCTTGACGCCACTAATGTGGTGAATCCTCTGGTGTCTGTGATCACGCCCATCAGCATCGAGCATACCCGTTATTTAGGTCCGGACCTGCGGTCAATCGCCCGCGAAAAGGCCGGCATAATAAAAAAAGGCCGGCCGGTGGTGGTGTCAGATCAGCCGGCAGAGGCGTTGGAGGAAATCCGCAAAACCGCTGCTGATCTGGGTGCGCCTGTTGTTCTGGCGTCCGAGGCTGTTTCGGTGACGAGGATTTCAGCGGATATTGGCGGTCAGAAGGTTGTTATCCGCGGCGCAGAACGCGACTACGGCACACTGCGGCTTCCCTTACTGGGCAGACACCAGCTTGGCAATCTTGCTGTTGCAGTGGCAGCGCTGGAGGTCGTCAACAGGTGCGCAGGTGAGGAGGTCGTCTCTGTCGAAGCCCTGCGGGAGGGGGTATCAAAAACCCTCTGGCCCGCAAGGCTGCAGGTTTTGTGCAAAGATCCTGTGACGATTCTTGACGGAGCACACAACCCTGGCGGGGCGAAGGCTCTGGGTGAAGCCTTGAAAGACCTGGGTGTCGAACGACAGGTGGGGCTGATCGTTGGCATGTGTGACGACAAAGATACTTCAGGCTTTTGCGGCGCTTTGAGTCGCGTTGTCAGGCGTGCCTGGGCCGTGCCGCTACGGACCGGGAGAGGCTTGCAGTCTTCACTTCTGGCGCGGGCGTGCAGGGATGCCGGCTGGGATGTTCAGGAGGCTACTCTTGACGAAGCCGTTAGACAGGGGATTGAATGGGCATCGGTCGAGGGGACGGTGCTATGCATCGCAGGCTCTCTGTACCTCGCCGGCGAAGTTCTGGAAAAATGGCCGCAATGGACGGCCGAAGGCATTGTGCCAGGCTCAGGATCGGGATGGAGATGAGCAGAAAGGGGATCGAAGTCATAGTCCGCGGGCTCTGCGTGAGGGATGGCCGAATTCTGCTGTGTCATTCCAGGGGCAGACGCAACACTTATCTGCCGGGCGGTCATGTTGAGCCTGGGGAAAGCGCGGCAGAGGCGCTCATGAGGGAACTGAGAGAGGAGACAGGCCTGAAGTCGCGCGTTGGAACGTTTCTCGGATGCGTGGAACATGTTTTCAAGCAGGACGGACGACGACATTACGAGATCAACCTGGTTTTTCGAGTTGACATTGCCGGTCTGCCTGCGGGCAAAGCGCCTGCGGCGAGGGAAGGCTGGATCGAGTTCTTGTGGGTGCCGTTGGGGAAATTAGGGCGGCACGGACTGGAGCCTGCTCCGCTGCGCCGTCTTGCCAGGGAGTGGGCTGCGGCATCAACAGTGAAGCGTCGCATTTGGGCCAGCACCTATCGTCGCCACGGATGACATACGCCGGAGGGAAATATGACGAAGGCTGATGAAAGATTCATGCGGATGGCGCTGGCGAAGGCGCGTAAAGGAGTTGCGCGCGGTCAGACGCCTTTCGGAGCATGCCTGGTGAAGGACGGGCGCGCCATTCTTTGTGCACACAATGAAGTATGGCGCAGAACTGACATAACCGCGCATGCGGAAATCGTCGCCCTGCGGCGGGCCTGCAGACTCCTTGGAACCATTAGCCTCGAGGGGTGCACCATTTACTCCACAACTGAGCCTTGTCCGATGTGCTTCAGCGCATGTCACTGGGCGAGGGTGGAGAGAATCGTGTATGGAGCCACAATCAAGGATGCGCTCAAAGCCGGATTCCATGAGCTGACCATACCGTGCCGGGAACTGGCGCGGCTGGGAAAGACGGGCGTTGTAATTGAGGGCGGCCTTTTACGCAGTGAGGCGATGAAGCTTTTCGAGGAATGGCGGGCAATGCCGCGAAGCAAGGCTTATTGAGCCTCATAAGCGAGAGGTTTGGCCCATATCCAGTGCCTGGACGGGACCGGTAATTACTTGAGAGATGGCGTGTCGGCACTCAATGCATTTCGCACTGCACGACGCCGATGGCTCCCCTGAAGTAGTTGAACTGCACATTCGGATGATCTGCCAGAAGCGACATCGGCACTGATGAGTCCGGTATGCGTTTTGAGATCATAAGAGCCGTGAGACGCATTCCGAACGGATTATCGTGGTGGCCAGGGTGCCAGATGGAAACCTTTTCCGCTTTCCATGTTTCCACAGGACCGACCGTGGCTGCCTGTCCAGGCACAAGCGGCACATAACCTCCGCCGGAAGTGCGCGCATTCTGGATGATGGTCATGGGGTGCAGATCCGTGACGCGCGTCTTCAGTTTGCGGTACTCGGAAGGAGGAGGGGGTTCATTGCGGTAGCGTCCTTCGCGCTTTGGAGGGTCGTTGAATGCCCAGTGTTTGACCTCGCCTTGTCCGCCCTGCATTATGAGGCATCTGATCTGATCGTAGCTTCGACTGTAGGCGTCGAGATCGCCGGACGGGAATCTGATGTGCGATTGAGGCATGCGGAGTTTTTTGTCAATGCGGTTGAAGCACAGTTCCAGGTCCGCCTTTGCGAAGGAAAGGGGGTGATCTGTTGAGACCGGCTTGCCATTTTCGACCCATTCGTCCATTCCCCAGAAATGCGCATCCCGCACATCAAGCCGGAGGCTGTTTACTATTCTGGCGACAAGGGGCAATTGCTCGGTGGGGCCGATGGGGCCGCAGATGCCGGCTGGATTGTCGGCTGTGGATCGTTTCCATGCCTCGATATATTCAAGAGCCTCTGCGAGGTAGAACTCTTCCAGTGTGTCATAGATCACCACGCGGAAACCCGGCCTTGACAATTGAAGCAGGTCTTTGGGGGTAAGTTGCGCGGCGTCTTTCAGGATATCGGGTGGAAGCGTGGTGTAGTCCCACCACTCGTGAGCAACCTTGCTGATCGGTCTGGACATTTTATCTAGCTCCTTTCCGCGTGAAGCGCATGGCGCCACCGGTCAATGTTATTGCCGATATTCAGTCAAGAGACGCTTCATATTCCGGGTCCACTCTGCAACGTGGTCCAAGGATTTGCTTCAATACATCCTCGTCTGTCGGGGAAAAGCCAAGATGGGAGTGTCTGCGCCATCCTTCAGCGAATACAAAGAGTTTGGAAAGGACGCCGACTTCGCGGCACATTTTCTCCATCTGGGAAAGATAAGCATCCATTCCCTGGCTGACGTCCAGCCACTCTTTTTGTGATCTATGGCAGGCCAGCATCCTGCGTTTGGTGTCAATGGCCGGCCCTATGTCAACGAATATCCCGGGGCGGATACGCTTTCGCAATCCATCGCGCAGGCCGTAGGGCATGGCATGGTAAAGGGTTGTTGAGCCGTTCCACGGCGGACGCGGGGGGTCCGACACAAAGCCCTTCATGCCTCGAACAAAAGCGGCTGTCACCATTAGCCTGGACGTATTCTGATGGTCTTCCATGTAGTCCTCGGGGGAGGGAACAAGGATAATGTCCGGTTTGACTTCTCTGACGATCGCAGTAGCTCTGGCCACGAGCGACGGCTCGTAGCAGATCATGATGTCGTCAACGACAGGCGGATGCCATGTTGCGCCGATGATCTGCGCGGAGGCCTGGGCTTCTTCTTTCCGCAGGCGCACTATCTCTTCGCGTTCGAGCGAGGCCGTGCCGCAGTTGCCTGTTGCGACATTCCACATGTGCACGGATGCGCCGAGTTCTCTGAGGAGGACGAGGGTGCCTGCCATCATGAACTCGATGTCATCCGGGTGAGCCGCTGCGGCGAGAACAACTTTTCCCTGTGCGCTGTTCATCTTGGACGCCGACTCTCTGCACAGCACGGCGCGGGCATCATGCAGATTCGCGTGCTGGATTGTCGAACGAGACTTTTCCGCATCTCATGGCGCCTGTCAATGATGTAGTTTTTCTCCAGAAAGGCGTGGTCTGATGTGACGGATATGAGTGACAGAAGCGCCGAAAAAGCTTTCACCGGCAGCAAAAGCGTGCAGACTGAAGCGCGCTAAGCAGGCAGTGTCTGCAGCCACTGGCGTTGCACATAAACACGCCCTAGCGTTTTTACTGTTCGATAGTTATAGCTTTCACAGGGCAGGATTCTGCGCTTTCTTGACAGCAGTGTTCATGTGCGGGTGGAACTGGATCAACTTTTACCACCGCAACTCCATTTTCCAGTTCGAACACCTCAGGACACGTGTCGCAGCACAGTCCGCAGCCCACGCATTCATCCTTGTTCACTATTGCTTTCATCGCATTCCCCGGATAATTGGCTGTAACTCACCTTTAATAACATCCATGCAGTATTCATGCCAGGTTGCGTTGTTTGGAGATCGTATTACATAACACTTTGCCATTCGAGGCGTTGCGTCAGAGCTGTGAAATGGTTGGCGACGTCTCACAGCGATGTATCGTGTTTCAGAGTTCTTTTGGGAAGACACGCGGATCAGGTCGTGCGTTGGGGCGCGGCAAAGGCATGCCGGATGTCCATTCAAGAAGTTATGCCTCAACGCGTGAGTCCGCTGTATAACATTTGGCGGGTTTTCGAGGAGCTCGGCTTGCGCCTTATGCAATGTGGCGCAAAGCTCCTGGAAGCGCGTCATGAGAAAACGTGGGTTTGACTTTCAGTCCCGGTTTTCGCACACTTCAATCAATGATGGCGGCGGGAGCTGGTTGTATCTGGTGGAGATGTGGTCTATGAAACGCATCAGATTAGTTCTTCTCTGGGTTGCAGGAGTCCTAAGCGCTTCCATACCGGTGCATGCGGAGGAGCAGCCAACGCTTGCGTTTTCAGGTGAGAATATTGAGGAGGGTGCCTGCGCAGTTTTTCTCGACGGCAAGCTGGCGGGGCGGCCTGACAAGCAGCAGCTATTGGGCGCGATGGGGCTGGGGCCGTATGATGAAAGCAAGGCATGGACTTCAGGGCCTGGCATAGGGAAGCGGCGTGATTTTCTGGTCGTTTTCCGTACTCCTGTCGAGATAGGCACAGTGGTATCCCCGTCCTTTCAAGGACCTGATGTGCGGCTTCTTGGCACTCCACGCGGCAGATTCGTTTCCATTCTCAAGAAGGATGTGAAGGGGGACCCGGAAGTTTCAGATGAGAACATGTGGCTGGTTTTGCAGCCGGGGCATGTGAAGTGTCTTGACAACGCGGCAGAAACTCGAGCGATGCGTTTCACCTGCATCGGCACTGAAGAGCGAGCGGCTGACCACTCGAATGCCGATGCGCGCATGCGGCCGGTGCTTGTTCTGCGGCAGCGGATGTTTGATCCGCTTGTTGTCGGCTCGCAGTCTTCGTACGGAAACGCCAAGGAAAACAGGCCGGAGTACTGGATCCAGACCTGGGCCGAGCCGCGACTGGTTGCCGCAATTGCCGTATGGTATTCGTCGGTTGCGGACGTGACAGTTCATGCGCTGGCGGAGTCGGCGCGTCATTCGCCGGCGCTGGCGGCGGAGGACGAATGGCTGCCGGTCGTGAAGGGTTCTGTGCGTCCGGGAGCGCAGCTTGTCGTATTGCCGCAAAA
>CALETX010000216.1 GCA_937920455.1 uncultured bacterium | reverse complement strand
AAACAGCAAAGCAGAAAAATGTCGGAGCATGTTGCCGCCCTCTCTCTCTGGACACTTATCACCAACGCAGTAGAAAACTTCAATCTTTAAGCGACAACAGTCAACCTTTCTTGCAAACTACAACGTTTGCCTATTGGATGCTGGACCTTGCGTGTTATAGTCGCATTTATATGTGTTTCAAATGGCGAACCCCTCCCTCTAATGGACGGAAATGACTGATTGTGACTCGGCCCAAAAGCGCGCGAGATGTGCGAACAGCGGCTGCGCCGGACTAGGTAACAGGGCATTCTGGTGACAACTCTCACCCCATCGTGAGGGGCCACACGCTTCACCAAGTCAGTCGGAATTGCCCAAGTTCGCCCGGCCGCAAAACCGCAAATCAGAAAGAAAATCATGCAGCTTAACGAAATGGGACGGCCTGTTACTGCTATCTGCACCAGGCCGGATCATCTTGAAATTCACGACATAACAGTTCAACCTTTGCTTCAACAAATAGTGCCCATGTAGTGAGCGCATCGCGTTTGGTTGAGACTGGGAGCGGAGATGCCGTTGTGGCACCTTCTGCTCCTGGCATGCGGAAATGGCTGCCACGGGCACATCATGGAGGGATGACGTTATGCTTAGGATAGAAGACGCTGTTCTTGTTCTGATTGATGTTCAAGGGCGGCTTGCCGACGTCATGCACGAAAAAGACATGTTGTTCCTGAATCTTCAGAAACTCCTGAGGGCTATGCCGTTGCTCGGCGTGCCGGTCATCTGGATGGAACAAACCCCCGACAAAATGGGACAAACAAGCGCTCCGATCCGCGATCTTTTGACCGGTAACACGCCGATCGCGAAGACAACTTTCGGTTGCTGCGGCAACGAGCAATTTATGAAGAGACTCCAGGAGCTCGGCCGCCATACGGTGGCACTCGCGGGAATAGAAGCACACGTATGCGTTTACCAAACCGCCGCCCAGCTTCTTGAGAAAGGACATCAAGTGGAAGTGGTGGCCGACGCCGTATCGTCCCGTTCTCCAGTGAACCGATCAATAGCCCTTGAGAGAATGCAGGCAATGGGAGCACGCCTTACAAGTGTTGAAATGCTTATATTCGAACTTATGCAAACAGCCGAACACCCTGCCTTCAGGGATATTATGAGGATCGTCAAATGACAGCAGCGAACGCCGGTGGGCATTCAGCGCGGCTTCGGTCCTTTAGCGACCTTGCCGCCCGCGATGGCGTCTTGCTTCTTGCATGCGCGGTGGCAGCGGGCTTGTCCATCATCTGCGGCTGTGTCTCCTCTCGGCCGTCGCAGAACCGCCAAATCCACATTGCCGTCAATAGCTCAGGCGTGATATCGGTTGCTGGAAAACCGTGCCGGCTCTCGGTCGTCTCAAGGAAGCTTAAAAGTCTCGGGGCCACACCTCAAACGCCCATTGCCATCGCTCTCCCGCCATCCGGAGGAGATGACGTCATGAAAGCACTAACGCGCGAGCTTGTGTCAGGAGGGTTCAGACATTTTGTCTTCGTAAGGCCAAGGGAGATAGACGCGTCTGCGTCCTCCCATCAAAAGCGACAGCAAAGCATAAAACACGCCCCGTAATGCCGTTTCCTCAGTTGTGAGAACAGAGTCGCACCGGCCCGCGCGCTTCGGACATCAGAGACAGCCTGATTATGCTCCATAGCGATTCACGTCTGACAGAATCTCACCCATGCAATGACGTTTCTTGCCGACGATGATAATGCGCTTTAGCTCCTGCATTCGCACAGCATACCTGAAGATGCCTCTGGGGATCTTTGGACCACCTTAGCAGCATCCCGCAAAAGCACAGGGGGTGCTGAAACCTTGCGTCATATCTAAGGAGCATCCTACGCCTACGCGCATCCTGAGACATTCTTGGCATTACAAAAATAACGGCATGACCTCTTTTTGGGTGGCCATTCGCAGATCATCGCCATTGCAAGGGGGGCGCTGCATTGCCTCGGCTTGACCCTCGGCATGTCTCTCACTACCATCCCACTCCATGAAAAACCAACGCACGCCCTCTCAATGCATCAGTGCCGACACCATATCCCTCCTTACGAACGGCAGATTTATATTGGGATGCAACTATTGGGCTTCTCACGCTGGCACCAACATGTGGCGCGACTGGAATCCACACGCTGTCAGGAAAGATTTACGACGTCTGCGGAATATAGGGGTCGAAGTCATCCGCGTGTTTCCCATATGGCCGGACTTTCAACCTGTCGTTTTGCTGAGAAACGGCCCAACAGGCGGCGAAATACGCTTCGGCGAGGAGCCCCTCCCCTTTGATGAGGACGGTCGGGCCGGAGTTTCGTCAGCAATGATGGAGCGGTTCCGATCCCTTCTTGACATGGCCTGCGAACAGGAGATCAAGTGCATCGTTGGCATTCTCACAGGATGGATGAGCGGCCGCCTCTTCCTTCCTCCTGCCTTCTCAGACTCCAATCCGATCACCGATCCGCTGGCGATTCGCTGGGCGGTACGATTCGTCAAACGCTTTGTCGGCGCCTTCAGGAACCATCCCGCCGTCTTGGCATGGGATCTTGGCAACGAATGCAACTGCATGGGAAGCGCCACAACAGATGAAGCCTACGTATGGACAGCCGCCATCAGTAACACTATCAGAGCCAAAGACCCCGATCATCCTGTGGTTTCAGGAATGCACAGCCTCACCATTGGCGGCCCTTGGAGCATATTCGATCAGGCGGAAATGACGGATATTCTCACGATCCACCCTTACCCTGTCTTCACGCCCCATTGCGGCAAGGACGCTATTAATACCATTCGACCAATACTACACAGCTCTGCCGAATCCCGGTTCTACTCCGATATCGGTGGAGTCCCATGTCTTTGCGAGGAGATCGGTAGTCTCGGCCCCATGTTTTCAAGTGAGAAAGTCGCAGCTGACTATTTCAGGGCAGCACTCTTCTCCTTATGGGCCAATGGCAGCCGTGGAGCTCTCTGGTGGTGTGCCTTTGATCAGACTCAACTGGCCCACGCGCCCTACGACTGGTGCTGCATAGAAAGAGAACTCGGTCTCTTCCGCGCCGACGGTTCCCCAAAACCCGTCGCATATGAACTGTTATCTTTCCGAAAGTTTCTCGCCTCATTGCATTTCACAGCACTGCCGCAAAGAATCCGTGAAGCGGTATGCATTCTTTCGGCTGGACAGGATCATTGGGCCGTGGCTTACGGATCTTTCATACTGGCAAAGCAGGCAGGATTTGACATCGAATTCCAGTATTCCGAGCAGCCATTGAAAAAAGCCGAACTGTACCTCCTCCCCTGCGTTTCAGGACTAAGCTCGGTATCACGCAAAAGCATGAACGACCTGCTCAATCGAGTCCGAAACGGCGCCATGCTCTATATCTCTCTTAATGATGGTATACTCTCTGAGTTTGAGTCTGTCACCGGTCTCCAACCACAGCTTCGCGAAATTCGGCCTGACACCAGCCCCGTCACAATCAAATGCGGCGAAGATATTGTGAAAATTCCAACATTGCGTTCGCATAGAACACGCTTCATAGCTACTCGCGCTCAGGTACTTGGAAATGAAGCGGACGGCAATCCGGCTTTCAGTGTGGCTGAATATGGCAAAGGCAAGGTCTGGTTTTTCTCGCTCCCTCTCGAGACAATGGCAGCCACATCCACCGGCATCGAATCCATCCCAACCTGCACAGAAGCGTGGCGTGTTTATCAACTTGTCGCAACGCGTTCTATCGCAAAAACGCGTGCCCTGAGAAAGA
>CALETX010000215.1 GCA_937920455.1 uncultured bacterium | reverse complement strand
AAACTCGACGCGTATGTTGTCAACGATCGCGAGGTTTCTTATCCGCAACGTCTGGAGCATGCTCGCAACCATACACTCGCTCGCCGATCTTCTCCATAAAAAAGGAGTACCTCTGCTTGTAATCGGCAGATCCTGGGTTATATAAGACAGGTTGAACGGGGATTTTTGCACTCGTATGTATTACGGCCGTGGGAAACTTGGAACCGAATGGACTGTCTGCGGGTGTTTTGCGTTGGGCATTCTTGCAGGGACGGCTTTGCTTGTTCAGCCATTCTGCAATGCGCGGGGAGATTCCACCCCAGTCCTGACGGCTCTTTTCACTGCGACGAGCGCGGTTTGCGTTACGGGCCTCACAGTGGAAGACACCGCCACATTCTTTTCTCCCGCGGGTCAATGGGTGATCCTGGGGTTGGTGCAGGCGGGCGGGCTGGGGATCATGACCATGGGCACGTTTCTTATCGCGCTCCTGGGTGGCAGGCTGAGCGTGCGGGATGAGTTCGTTTTAATGGACTCGCTGGGCCACAATAGCGCACGCGGACTCAGGAGTGTACTTGCTCACGCTGTGCTCATGACACTGGCATTTGAAGGTATAGGGGCGGCATATTTGGCGTTTCATTTCAGGGTCGCATACGGTTTTGAATGGTCGCGAGCGGTCTCTGTGGGAATATTTCATGCGGTAAGTGCGTTCTGCAATGCCGGTTTTTCGACTTTCAGCGACAGCCTGGCCATGTTTCGGACAGATCGAGGAGTGCTGCTTGCCATGATGATTCTGATCGTCGCAGGAGGACTGGGCTTCACTGTCTTGCACAATATTCGAGCCATGGTGATCGGCAGGAGGGATCCTTTGCGTCCTCCTCGGCTTACGCTTCACTCACGGCTTGTGATACAGACGACCGTTGGGCTGGTGGCGATTGGTGCTGGCGTGATTCTTCTGCTGGAATGGGACAGATGGCTTGGGGAATTGGAGTGGCCTGACAAGGTAGTGAATGCAATGTTTATGGCTGTGACGCCCCGCACGGCCGGGTTTGCGGTGGCGCCTCTCTCGAATCTGTGTCCGCTGTCCGTATATACGGTGCTGTTGTTGATGATTGTCGGAGGCAGTCCGGCCTCAACGGCCGGCGGAATAAAGACAACCACCTTTGCCGTTTTGGCTGCAGCGACTCGGGCTTTACTGAGGGGCGACCGGGAGGTAGTTTGCGAGAACCGAGAAATTTCGCATATTTCTGTTCTCAAGGCTGTGGCTGTTTTCACTGTGGCGGTCAGCCTTCAGGCATTGTTTTATGCAATGATTCTTGCTGTGGAGGGAACCGCCAGCGGGGCTGGCGACCTGCTGTTCGAAAGCATCTCGGCATTCGGCACAGTGGGCCTCTCGACCGGCGTTACACCCACACTTTCGGCATTGGGCAAGATTGTTATCATGGCGACAATGTTTGTGGGCCGGCTGTTGTCGCTTGTAATTTCGCTGCGAGTCGGCGCCCAGGTTGATCGGGATGCGGTGCAGTATCCGGTGGAGGATGTGTTGGTAGGCTAAGGCCGGCGGGACGGAGGAGCGATGAAAAGGATAGGCATCATTGGATCCGGGCGGTTCGGCACGGAGCTGGCCCACAGTCTTGTCAAGGGCGGGGTCGAGGTCATCCTCCTGGATCGTGACATGAAGGTTGTCGAGCGCATGGCTTCGGTGGTTTCCAAGGCAATTCAGGGCGACGCAACTGACAAGGATGCGCTTGTTCAGGCCGGTTTTCAGACATGCGACGCTGTTGTGGTTGCAATAGGCGTAAACATGGAGGGCAGTGTAATCGCTACGCTTAACCTTCGAGACTTGAATGTGTCGAACATCATATGTAAGGCGATTTCGGATGCTCATGGCCGGATTCTGGAGAAGGTGGGCGCGACGCTTGTCATGCATCCGAACAAGGAGCGGGCGCAACGGCTTGCCAAGACGCTGCTTTCGACATCTGTGCTGGACTATTTCGATATCTCAGAAGATGTGAGTATGGTTGAGATGGCGGTGCCAAAAGCCTGGGTAGGCAGAACAATACGAAAGCGTCACATTCGCAGCAGACATTCGGTGCTGATTCTGGCCATCAAGAGGAGACCAGACGACAAGGGACACCAGGAGAAGATTATCAATCCCGATCCTGACACGCGTTTGGAAGAAGGGGACACGATTGTTGTCTTCGGCCGCAATGACATGATTCAGGCGATAACTGGCTGAAGTTTCAGGCTCAGGGACGATAATCTGACTAGGGCATGAGGTTCCTCCGGAGTGTGTTGACAGAGAAAGTGGACATATATTAAGAAGCCTTTTGAGCTTTTGGCGGGATAGCTCAGTTGGCAGAGCAAGGGACTCATAAGCCCTGGGTCGCCGGTTCGATCCCGGCTCCCGCCACCATTGTTATCACTAGTTCGTGGTTTATGCATTTATAGAAGTGCATCCGAAAGTCAGACTGGGGGAAAAAGAAAGCCCATTTTGTTTTCTTGCTTTACTTTCACCTCCATGTCGGGTTATTAGTACTACCTGTGAAGTCGGCAGTGTTGCGTCTGGTATGTGTCTATTGCGCCGTAGGCTGCCCCTTTCTTGCAAGTGCTGTTGATCGTTTTGTTGCCCCTTCGGGTGGAAATATCCCTCCCTATACCAACTGGGCAGACGCGGCCATTTCAATCCAGAGCGCCATAGACGCAAGTTCTTCCGGCGACCGGATATGGGTGAGCAACGGCACTTACGTTTCTTCAGGACCGGCTACAAACGGAAGCATGCTTTATATTGATAAGGGTGTGACTGTAAGAAGCTGGTCTGGGGCTGCCGTGACTTTAATAGACGGCGGCTATCCACTCGTCACAAATAGATGCATATATCTGGCGCACACCGGCGCGGTGGTCGAAGGGTTGTCGGTGGACACGCTTGAGATCGGCCCCGAGATTGATCCCGG
>CALETX010000214.1 GCA_937920455.1 uncultured bacterium | reverse complement strand
TAGAGCCATCCGTAATAGGCTGGATCAGACCGCACGCGTTCTCGGACGGCGGCCATTGCGTCGGCATGCATAAATGCCCCGCCGTAACCACCTGACGGATCTGGAAAATCCAGAGTCCAGCGGTGAATTTTGTTGAGGTTTATCCCTCCGTGGAGGTTCATCTGTTGGTTGATTGGTTGAAGGGCGGTCTGTTCACGCAGATCGGCTTTTGTGCTGATGAACAAACCCCATTGAAAGCGGGAACGATGGAAGACGCGGGCATCGGGTCCCCGACGGAAGCTGGCACTGGCGATTCCGGCAGCGGGCGAAGCGCCGCCGCGGTGGAAAATGCCCGGTCCGCTCATGTGGGCCCCGAGGAGCCGGGAAGCATGCCCCGCAAAGATGCCGATGAGCGGCGCCGATTCTCCGGCGTCGCGGTTGAATAGTTGCCAATACCATCCGGTGTCGAAGCACCACGGGTCCCATAACGCCATCCGCCGCCAGTTCGCTTCAGGCGGAGTTCGCGGCACATCATCATAATCCAAATCCACTTGAGCATCCATTGGTGCTCGAGAGTGCGACATTCGGTACACTTGCCCATCCGGTTCATAGCCTCCTTTTTTAGAACGCGCATGATGACCGCGATAACGCCCATGAGTCGGCCGCAAGGGCTCATAAAAATCGAGCGACCAGTACAAATCCATGTCGGTTTCTTCTTCGAAGAGGATCGAAGGCTGGCCGGCCTGGAGGGTGATCGTGCAGCGGTAGAAGCCGGGACCTGCGGGTGCGACGGTTTGGGTGCCATACCGGTATTCGGGCCGGTCGAACTGGTGGTGAACCTCGGCCACAACCATGAGGGGGCCACGTTCCAGAAGGCGCGTGCCTCCTTCGCGCCATTCCCCTGAAGCGGTCAATACGTTTGGTCCGGTGGCCGTCCACATGCCGTCGGCAAGGCGGACGCCCTGGACGGGTGCAAGGATTTGTTGCGGCTTTTCCCCAAGCGTAAACTTAGGCACCCGCACTGCGGTCCGGTTGTTTGCGATCTCGTAACAGGTGTCAGTTTCATGAATCGTGACGCCTTCCGAGCCATGGGGGGATATTTCAGTCGAGGCAGAATGGCAGCGCATCAAGGTCCAGGATTTCCTCGCGCCGGCTGGCAGGTCTGTTCGCACGGCAAGTTTCCTTCCGTGGTCGAGGAACTGAAAAGCCACCGGCTCGCCGGCATCGTTCACTACGGCTACGTTCTGAGTGGGCGTGCCTGCGGGAAGGTCAAAATCTATAATCTGATCCGGATGGGATACCCCGAATCGTTCGACTGTTTCGAAGCGCAGGGGCAGGACGCTGGAGGTTTCACGGGCTGGCCCGGTTTCTTTTTTCGCTGGCGCGCACCCCCACACAATCATGCCCGCCATGACAAACAATACGCCTTTCATCCTTCTATTAATACACCTAATACACTCATTTCGTCAAGAGGATACAACAGCGATTATTTCCATATGCGACCGGATTTGACGCGTTCATTATGCCCGGCATGCCAGGAGGGACCACGTCATTTGACCAGTAAAGCGCCGGACGTTCTATGGATCTGAACACGACCATCCAGTTAGTAACCAGCGCTCGTGGAAACACTTCAAAAACCGGAGCGGCAAGATAAGTGTCCAGCAGCCATAGATAATAGCGGTACTGTATGCCGAGCAACTTTCAGGCGAAGCCAGAGCCCATCTAGGCAGATGAGTTCGGCAACGGGTACAGTGCCGCGCTTGTTCGAACTGCATCCACATAGACCATGGATCGCCTTCCCAATCCATCCACACGCCGTGTACCGTTATCCCTGCATCACGAAATGCCTGAAGAGGTTCGCGCACATTCCTGGCCTGGATGGCCCAGCCGTCACGAACGGCCAGACAGGCACGAACACGTTCATCAGGGCGGAAGCCGTCCTCGAATTCGTGCTGCCATCTAGGCGCGAGGCTTGCAGGCCAATTCCCAGCGGCGCCCTCAACCATGATGATCGGGCTTCCGGCTTTCTGCAATGCCATAGCAACCGCGATCATATTTGTATGCATGCGGATTGGCTGGGTCAGCCCACGTTCGATAAGCGCCCGATAATGTTCAATGGGCTGTGGATCAAGTGGAAAACTCTCCCATAAAATCATGGGCCAACGGCCTCCCCGCTGTCGTGTCAAAGGCGAAATCCGCTGCTTTATGCGGTCAACAAACAAAATGCCAGAAGGTTTGGTTGCCTTGACATAGGGGGCTCTCGTCGGCAGCTAGCACCTTTGACATCAACACGAAGAGCGCCAACCCTGTAGCTACACGTAGCGCCACATATCTCTGAAAAGGGCGGGTTTTGGCAAGTTTCACCGGAATGGTCACTATCCGCATATCATGTTTCTCCGACCATCACCGGTCGCCGCTCTCGATTAATAGTTCCACGTGCCTTGTCACGGTTTTTGCTCCTGATGGACGGTAACAGGGCCTTGAACGAACACAAATCTGCGAACCGCATCATTTGACTCGCCACCACTTGGTAACAGGAGCGTTCACGCTGAATCTCAGCTCATCAATATTGTCCCCTACTTTATTGCCACTGACCACGTCCCAAACCGTACAGGCCCGCGGCAACCGGATTCGTCGGCGGCCGGGTTTAACGGCATGAACAGCGACCATCCTTGAATCAGCGAATACGACATCATCTTCGTCGTCGTAAACATGCGTCCCGCTAAACTTTGCGAGATTACGCAAGAGCCTTGCCGGCAGAGGCACTGCGGCAGTAAACACAATCGTGTAGTCCGCAAATTGCTTCACAACCAAGCCAGGCCGTCGTTTGCCATAGTCCAGCGCGATAGTTCCTAATCGGACGAAAGGTCTCTCGTCTTTTGCGAAAGCTACGCGTGGTTTGCGCCCACCTTTGCATTCTGGCGCCCACCGATCATATGGCACAAGCACAGGACCATATCGGCAAGAGTCGCCATAACACTCACATGCTCCAAATCCGTCTGTGAGAGGATGATTCCAGTCATCTATCGTTACGAATCGCGGATATTCATAATCGTACAACTCGAAATCCATCCCTAGCATCTCCGCGGCAAATTCAGGGCTCACCGTCCGGCCATCCGTTACGCCACTACCCGGTCCGAACACTATAACATTGCCGTTGCAGAACAAATATTGCCGCAGCCTGCGCAAGTTGCGTTCATCCGCACGGCAGCAATGCGGCAGCAAGAAGAGTTTGTGACAGCGCGGAAAATTGTCCCGCTCAATATCATCCCAAAGAAAAATCCGCGCAGGAACTCCGCAGTGATTCAACCCCCAAATGCGCTGCCGAATAACCGCCAGATCATTGTATTCGCAGGAAAAATCAGTATCAAACGCAGATTGTTCATCCACAAGCATTACTACGCTCGGAACATCCTCTCGAGGGATATCCAGAAACTCACGCTCAATCTTCCTTCTGCAGGCAAGCACACGCTGAAGCGCCTCATCTTCGAAATAACCCGCACACACATCCATTGGATATGTCTGTTGTCCGCGCGAAAGGCTGGCTGCCAAGTTGCGATATAGCACAGCATCCTCTTCTCCAGGTTCAAGAGAGCCAAAGAGTCCGCGCTCATTGTTCGCATATGTGCGCTGATCCTCTTCCACCAGCATGATCTTCCCGTGCAGTTGGACTGAATCGCCAATGCCTTCAGGATCGTACCCGAAGCCAATCCACCGACAGCGGTAGTCATGCGGCGTGGCCACTATAGAAATCTCGGGCCAGTCCAGCATCTCCGCCATGCCTATCGAGCCAGTGGCAATGAGGTTTTCTCCATAATGCTCTTTCCACTTATCACCGGTAAAGACAGGATGACACATCCACCCCATCATGTTACCCTTGAAAGCGTCTATTCCGTACAAACGTTCAGGTCCGGCTGCTTCGCGCAAGGCTGCAAACATTGTCCTGACGTATTCCCGGAAGAGTTTCTTTTGTAACTCGAAATAATCCCGTTCTGGCCGAACCTGTCTTGCCTCAGGCCAGAACATTACACCGCCAGAATTGCGGCGACGAAACTCATCGTCCCGCGGGACCTCGACTGTATCGAAAGTCACAACGCCGTTCTCCCAGGCAGCCTGCAACGCAGCATTAGTGCCGTATTTTTCGGCCAGGAATTGACGGTAGGCCTTGCGCATAACAGGCGAACAGTCGAACAGGAATCCTTCCATTGCTAACGGCGTTCCGCCCTCTCCAATGGGATACAGCACATATGCAATGATTCGCTCAGCCCAGGGTTGCCGCTCGCAATACGCGGTAAAAGCTCGAATGAACCTTCGCAATTCTTCCCGATAGCGGTCAGAAGCCAAAGAACCAAAGCTCCGCGGCTGACCCATAAAGTCCCGCATCACTTCATCAGGATATGTCTTTGACCAGCACTCCGGAGGCATGTCACCCAGACGAACAAAGAAACCAGCATCCGGCGCAGCTTTCAAAATCGTTTCAGCCTGCCGGTCCACGGACCAATATCCATCCGGCATTGGCACTGGATTCTCGTGAATCTGGCCAGGCCCTGTCCAAAAGGGCGTCGTTCCCCATTCACCATTATATCCACCCACCAAAGACAACCAAAAGTAACGGCAACCATGTCTGGCAAAGCGATCAATTGCATTCACATAGTCCGGAAACGCCGGGCCGCACGAGCAATAGCTCGGCAATACGATGGGGTTGCCCTCTTCAAAAAATGCCGGTTTCCCATCATGCCATCCAATAGAGTAACGAGAACGATGAATCCTCATGCTTCTATAAAAGCAGATAATATTCTCTGATCAAGCATTTCAACCGACCCGATTGCGTTGTTATTGGGATGTTGGGAACAGAGGGGTGGGAGATAAGTGGCTATGGTTTTGCCCCCCAAGAACTCTACGCCGACAGGGTGGCAGGAATCGCCTTGTGGAAA
>CALETX010000213.1 GCA_937920455.1 uncultured bacterium | reverse complement strand
CGAACTTTGCCGGGAAGTAGGAACGCCGAAAAGCTTTTATGAGCCCGATCGTATTGACGGAGTCTGTCTTTGGTTCGATGCAGCCGCCTGCGTGTTCTGCGACGCGGGGGGTTTTATGGCAGAAAAGGACTGGAAAGCGGGGTGGCTCTGCAAGCCTACCCATGCCTGCCGGTTCGCGGTACAGGAAGAGAGTCTATCAATTTCTCCTGAACCTCTTCACCCGTGGTATCCGAATGAGGCTGGCCGCATTGACATCACCCAGTGTTACGACGGCGAAGACTGTTGGATGGGGCCCTACAACGGCGCCTCGGCGCATTGCGGCCTTGATATCAACATGCCGGAGGGAACAGTTCTGATGGCGCCCTTCGATCTCGATAGTCACGAGATGTTTAACACCGTATCGGTCGGCTTCAATAACAACCGTTGGCGCGGAATTCGGCGATGGCCTGACGGTTCGGAATGGACCATTCAGGCCCATCATCTGATCAGAATGACGGTGCCTGAGCGAACGCATCTCAAAGCCGGCACCTCCTATGCTTCCGCCGCAGGTGTCCGAGTGGGACTGCATCCGCACACGCATTTCATGTTCCAGATCACCGAACATGGCGGACAGTATTGGCTGGACCCTTGGATTCTCTTTTGGGGAATTTTTCAGGCGACGAAGACATCTTGAACAGGCCATGTGTCCGGCGTGAGGGAGAAAAGGATAGATTGGAAAGTGGCTGCTCACATTATGAGTAAATCCATGTTGCTGGATGGCTGTTGATCGAAGTGGACGACATGTCAATTTTGGCGACATTACAGGGCAATCAAACGCAAGCCATGCCCAAGTGCCAGGAGGACACTTCAAACCATGCCTCTTATGAGGACTATTCCTCTGCGGTCGTGATCTTGAGTGTAACGTCCTTTGGCAAGGCAAGGCCCGCGGCCACCTGCATGGCCTTGAACACGCCGATCGGTACCACGCATGCTGAACAGCATCCTTTCAAACTTTCGCGGGCTGTTATGAGGACAATGCTCTCTGAACCAGCGCCCACTTCTGAGAAGCCATCCACACTTCCCTTGGCGGCCAGTGCCTCGGCAAAGGATCGGGCTTTTGCGCACCCGCTTGTTATTTTGAATACAACGTTCTGACCGTCATTGCTTTCAGCATGAATACGTGTCTGAAATCCGCAAATGCCTGCATCCACGACGACCAGTGCTTTCATTCTTTGTTTCCTTTCGGTTTTGTACCCTCGATATCCGCGGAGCGGAGATAGTTATCAATTCCGCTGCCAGGGAACCATTGCTTTATGAACGCCTTGCTCTCTTCCCTGATTCTGACAGTGATGTTGCAGAATCCTGCTGATTGCAGGATGCGTTCAAGTTTTTTCACAGGCAGCGCGCCAGCTGCGCAACCTGCATGCATCCGTAAATCGTTTCTAATAGCCGATGGGAGAGGTCTAATGGCAACAACGTCGGAAATTGCAAGCCGTCCACCTGGCTTGAGCACACGGAACGCATCGCGATAAACCTGCTCCTTGTCTGGCGAAAGATTGATGACGCAGTTGGAGATAATGACATCTACGTTTTCATCGGCAACGGGTAAATGCTCGATTTCGCCCAGGCGAAACTCTACATTTCGGAAACCGCCTTTTCGGGCGTTTTCGCGGGCGCTTGCAATCATTTCGGGCGTCATATCAACTCCGATCACCTTGCCTTTTGGCCCCACCTGCCGCGCCGCCACAAAGCAATCAAAACCGCCGCCTGACCCGAGATCCAGAACGACCTCGCCTTTCTTGATCTGGGCGACGGCCTGCGGGTTGCCGCACCCCAGCGTCATACTTCCATCTGGTACCGCGTGCAGATCATTCTTTGAATATCCAAGTTGGCTCGCATATGCCTTTAGTCGTTCAGAGACTGCTGAACAGCATGACGTGCCTGGACAGGCGCAGTCTTTATTTGAGCTGGCAGCAATGCTCGCATAATGTTTGCGAACAGTTTCGCGTATCCTGTCGTGCGCCCGGTTTGTCATCTCGCTTCCTCCTCCTGCCTTCGTATCCTAAATTCACGAAACAACATCAGACAGGATTGCTAACAGACGGTCAATGCTTGAATTTTAGAGATGTGTGAGCAGTTTAAACGGCGGGTGGGGATGTCCGGTGGCGTTTGGAGCGATACGTCCCGCTGTATGCGAACATCCTCATGGGCGCTCATATTATGTTGAGTACGGTTTTCCGCACCGTGCGATGGGTTCAGGGACGGCGACCGGAGGGCGCGGTTCCACAGGTAGTTATTTTTCATTTGTCTGCGGGCTTGGCGCGATGCTAGCCTTTACGACTCTTTGATTGATGGTGGAAAGGCGCAAGAACGAACGGAGGAAATCCATGCTTCGCGACGTAAAACAACTCCTTTATACGGCTGCTTATCGTCCACATGAAATAGAGAATTTTTTGAATATAGATCACAAATCGTTTCTAACGTTCGATCCGGAGCTGGGCTATATCCAGACAGACTATATTTTCAGGGACGGGATGGATGGCACGCTTTCGGAATACAGGTACGAGCCGGACCGCATGATGGCCCGGCGCATGATCAACTACAGGGATAACCCGTGCAGGATCAACACGTATGGGGATAGTTATACGCAGTGCGCGCAGGTAAGCGACGGAGAGACGTGGCAGGAGATTCTTGCGGCTCATTTTCGCGAACCGATAAGGAATTTCGGGGTGGGCGGATACGGCGTATACCACGCCTACCTTAGGGCGATGCGTGTGGAGAAGACAGATTTGGCTGCCGAGTACATTATTCTGAACATCTGGGACGATGATTACATGAGGAATTTGGATGCAGCGCGGTGGATACGTGTGGCATGGATGTGCCGAGATCTGCCACGCGGCAAAAAAGGGGGGTATCCTGTTCATGGATTTCCATGGAGCCACGTGCGATATGACACGAAGAACGAGCGGTGGATTGAGTTGCCAGGCATATGCAGGACGGCGACTGATCTGCGCAAGCTGGTGGGCAAGGAAAACTATTACAATGCGTTCAAGGACGACACTGTTGCCCATTTGTACACATTGAGAGAAGGTGGACAGGCGCCGGTAGAGGAGTTGGAGAAATTGGCGGAGGCATTTGGCATTCGTGTGAATCTTAGAAGTCCTAAGACAAGGAAGGATGACGCCAGACGTCTGCACATTGCCTACGGCATCAGATCAACAATGTACATTGTGGACAAGTTCAGGCGATGGTGCAACGAGAACGGACGCAAATTGATGATCGTGCTGAGCTACGATGTTCCGACTGTCCAGAACGCACTCAAGGGGGGCTCGCGGTTCGATGAGGAATTCGTAAGATTTCTGAAGAGGGAGAAGTACCAGTTCATAGACACTCTTCCGCTGATCAAACGCGAGTTTGGGATGTTCCGCGGAACAATTAACCAGTTCTGCTCCAGATTTTATGTGGCCCGAGCGGGAGCTCAGGTCTTTGGTCATTTCAATCCTTATGGCAACTTCTGGTTTGCTTTTGCGCTCAGGCAGGGACTTGTCGAATGGTTGGATCCCAAACCGCCGTCCTATCGCTGATGGCTGTGGTCCCAACAGCGGTTCCATCATAGCGCTGGGACTTCTTGACTTTGTGTCAGGGCGTTCTAAAGTGTATGAAGTTTGACTTTTACCGGGGCGCTCTTGGTGCGCACAAGTCTAACACCGCGGGATTGCCGAGGGATGGGTGTTTTGTTCGAAAAAGACGGAAAGTGCAGCGAGCGGCAGACGAGAAAATATTTTGTTTGATCAGATTTTGATTGCTGGGAGCAGTTAGGAGACTAAGGGGGAACGAGATGCCAACAAAGGAAAAAAAGTATGTATATACTTTCGGCATGGGCAGGGCTGAAGGCAATGCCGACATGAAAGAGCTTCTTGGGGGCAAGGGAGCGAATCTCGCCGAGATG
>CALETX010000212.1 GCA_937920455.1 uncultured bacterium | reverse complement strand
GGTGTTCCAAAATGCAGGTGTTCTCATTGACTTTGCCGGTGCAGTGTGCAAGATTGACATTGATGTCTTGGGGCACTTAGTTCAGTGGGAGAACGCTGCCTTCACACGGCAGAAGTCACAGGTTCAAATCCTGTAGTGCCCACCATCTTTTGCGTGTCAGGAGGAGAGCAGCTCTGACGCCACGTGATCTGCGAAGTTCCTCCCCTTCCTAGTGAGCCGCCACCTGCCGTTTTCAGTCATTTCGACAAGTTCATCTCTAGCCAGAGTGAGCAATGTCTGAAGCCATCTGTCTTTCTGGCCGGGGGAGCATGTCTGGACCGTTGAAAAATCAACTCCTTCGGCTAGGCGAAATGCGAACGCCAGTCGTTCAGCGGCGTCAGTCTGTACGTTGAGGATTTCTTCGTCCCGCTGAGGCAGCACCCCTCTTGCAAGGGCGCTGATATAGGCATTCAGGTCAGGCTGGTTTGTCCAACGGCGCAAGCCTATCCGGGATGATGCCGCTGGGCCGAAGCCGATGTAGTCCAACCCTCGCCAGCAGTTGAGGTTATGCAGACACTCTGATCCTGGCTTGCAGTAGTTGGAGATTTCGTAACGCACATAGGCTGCGCTGGAGAGGATGTTTTCAGCATCTTCAAGCAGCCGAAGCATGGTCTCTTCATCCGGAATCAGACAAGCGCCCGCTTGGACAGCCCGGGAGAGCCGAGTGGCCGGCTCCAGTGTCAGGGCATATACCGAGACATGTTGAACATCAAGGGATACCACACGCTCCATGCCTTCACGCCATTCTTTTCGTGAAACGCCAGGCAATCCAGCGATGAGATCGAGGCCTATGTTATTGAAACCGGCTTTTTTTGCCTCATAGAGAGCAGCCACTGTGTCAGCGGATGTGTGAGGCCTGCCAACTTGCAGCAGTACCCTGTCCTGAAAAGACTGGACCCCCAGGCTGATGCGTGTTACTCCGGCTTGGCGCAGCAGTTTCAGCTTCTGGCGTGAGAGCGTGCCCGGATTTGCTTCGATTGTCCATTCTTTGATAATCGCGGGGGCAGTGCACTTTGCAATCAGAGCCAGAAATGATTTCAGGACCGGAGGTTCAAGGATTGTGGGGGTTCCCCCGCCGAGGTAGATTGTCTTGAGGCTATCGAATTGAAGATCGCGGCTGACAAGCGTTATTTCTGTTTCGAGGGCGGCAAGCCACCGATGTGCAAGGGCAGGGTCGTAACGTTCGGAATAGAAAGCGCAATAAGCGCACTTTCCGGCGCAGAACGGAACATGAACATACAGCGATGGCGGCGACGGTGTCACTGTTCTTAACTTTGAGGCGCACAGGCCGGCAACTCAAGCCGCAAGAGTGGAATCACCGACATCGTTATTTTCAGTCGCGATGGTTTTTGTGAGGTTTGATGGGAGGCCGGGATGCATGGACTGAGGGAAGGAGAGGTGTTCATGTGTCAAAAAGCCGATTCTGCCGTTCATCAGAAGCTGTTTGCAGGCGTAGCCTGCCTGTCGGCGTTCTGACCACCGCCTCTGATAGTCTGTAAGCTGCGTATCACAAGTACGTCGTGAAGTGCAATCCGCTGCGGCATGAACCAGTGGGTCGCCTTTTCCTGTGCGCGTTGGCAGGATAATGCCGCCGGTAAATCACCTCATCCCACTCCGCTTTCTCCTCAGGCCGTAACAGTGGCGCTTGAACTCGCGCCAATATCTGTGCATCACCATAGACCTTCCATCCCAATGGCAGATGCGCAGTCGTCGTATGATTGAAATGGAGTGGTGGAACAAAGAGTGCCAGGTTGATACTCTACTGACGCTGACAGTGGATTCTGGAGGGACGGGTTCCACCCCGTCCGTTTTCTATCTCTCCTTGCCGATTATCAGAATAGAGCAGGAGATGAGAGCGTTGATGTATTGATAAACAAAGGACTGTCACCTGGCAGACGAGTGAAAAGAGAAACAGCAGAAGGTGGTGACTCATGGTTTGTAATGGAGGAGAGCTTGCATTGTGTCGGCTCCTCCCTCATACTCGTGATGTATTGAGAGAACGCCATTCTCGCCGGAAGGGCAGTCTTCATGAGCGGCCAGCATGCCGTGAAGGATTGTTTGGTGGAAGGGTACTTGGACAAACGGCTTGATTGTTTTTCTGTTCTGTGGTGTTGGATAAGCAATGTCTGACGCATTCAGTGGGAGGATGACTGGTTTGTGCCTCTCGGGTTGCCGTCCCAGGCTTCGCACAAAAGGACCTCCGGTGGTGAGACTCTGCCTCCACTCCCGCCGCCGGCAACGTCGCTCCGGAGGAGCGAGAGGAAGAGGAAATCGTGGCCGCCAAAGCTTGTCGGCAAATTGATATGGGTGGGGAAGGCGTCATTTCAGCATGAGAGCTGAGTAGAGTGTGAGATAGCCGACCGGAATCTTTGTCCGGCTGATTTGCAGAAGATTGTGGACAAAGCAGGAAGTCTCTTCTGATTTCGTGTGGCGATGGGTGGGGTGGTGGGCAGGCGCGAGGACCGGTCAGTACCTGCTAATCGCTCCCAAGTTCAATGCTTTGCTGGATGGAAGATCGAGTATCTCATGCGAGGGTATCGGGGGGTGATATGCTCTTCCTGTGCTGAGACACCGTCTGTTTTGCGCTTTCGCGGCAGCCAGCGAAGGCGTAACGAGAGACACGACTTTGGAGGAAATTTCAGATGCAAAGCAGGAGCCATAATACTAACTTAGGTGATGTCATGCTTTTTGGGAAGGAGACTTCGCAATGGGAGTTGTACGGTTCACAGTATCGCTGGAGAAAGATCTTGCTGCATCGTTTGACGCGAGGAGAAAAAGGGAGGGCTGCCCGACGCGTTCCAAGGCTGTGGGCGATCTTATCCGCGCCATGCTGGTTCGCGAAGAATGGGACGCTGACAGGGATGTTGCGGGCGCTGTTGTGCTTGTTTATGATCATCACAAGCGCGATCTTGTGAGGAAGCTTACTGACATTCAGCACGATTTTCATGATGCAATACTCTCGACTCAGCATA
>CALETX010000211.1 GCA_937920455.1 uncultured bacterium | reverse complement strand
ATGATGGAGACGGTGCTCAACATAGGTTTGTGCTCAAAGACGATTCCGGGCCTTATCGAGAGGACCGGCAACGAAAGGTTCGTATACGACGCTTACCGTCGGTTGATCACGATGTATGCGGACGTGGTTATGGAGAAGGCGGAGGGTATCGAGCCATTGGAAGGGGAGGGGATACGCGCTAAGCTCGAACGGATAATGGACGAATTGAAGAAGAAGAAACAGTATGTTCAGGACACTGACTTGACAGCAGAGGACTTGAAGTATTTATGCGCGGCGTATCGGAAATGCGTTCTCGACACTTTAGGGCGGCATTTTCCTGACGACCCCGAGGAGCAGCTTTGGGGCGGCATAGCGGCAGTTTTCAAGAGTTGGAACGGGAAGCGAGCCGTGGCATACCGGAACATTGAGGGTATACCGCATGACTGGGGGACGGCGGTAAATGTTCAGGCTATGGTGTTCGGGAACATGGGCGAGAATTCTGCTACCGGCGTGGCATTCACGCGCAATCCTGCCACAGGCGATGCGACGTTTTTCGGGGAATGGTTGGTCAACGCGCAGGGGGAGGATGTTGTTGCTGGGATTCGCACTCCCGCGCCCTTGAACGAGGCCACCAAGGCCGATGCGAATCGTTCGATGGCTTCTCTGGAGAAGGCGATGCCTGCCATATACAAACAGCTCGTTTCGATCCGCAACCGTCTCGAACGGCATTACCGCGACATGCAGGATATCGAATTTACGATTCAGGAAGGCAAGCTGTATATGCTGCAAACCCGGGTGGGCAAGCGTACCGGCACTGCTGCGTTGAATATGGCGATGGATATGCTTGCAGAGAAGCTCATAGACGAGAAGACGGCTGTTACCAGAGTGGCGCCCAATCAGCTTGACGAGCTTCTTCATCCGGTAGTTGACCCTGCGGCGGAAAAGAATGCGCGGGCCGTGGCGAAAGGTTTGCCGGCCGGCCCGGGGGGCGCTTCGGGGCAGATTGTTTTCACTGCGGCAGAGGCTGTCGAGTGGACCAGGCAGGGCAAGAAGGTGATACTGGTCCGCGAGGAGACCAATCCGGAGGATGTGGAGGGAATGCGAGCGGCGGTTGGGATTCTCACCGCCCGCGGAGGCATGACGAGTCATGCGGCACTTGTCGCCCGAGGATGGGGGAAATGCTGCGTTGTTGGCGCCTCCGGCATTCATGTTGATGCCCGCGAGGGGAAAATGGTGGCGGGCGGAAAAGTATTCAAACGCGGCGATGTAATTACGCTCAATGGCACAAAAGGCTTGGTGTACGGCGAAGCGCTTCCGATGATTGATTCCACCGAGAATCCCCGTTTCGTGAAGTTCATGGCGTTGGTTGACAAGCATCGGAAGCTTGGCGTTCGCGCCAATGCGGACACGCCGGAGGATGCAAGGGCTGCCCGAAAGTTCGGCGCCGAAGGCATAGGGCTCTTCAGAACCGAGCACATGTTCTACGGCAAAGGCAGCGAGAAACCGCTTTTCCTTCTGCGCAAGATGATACTCAGCAAGACATCTGAGGAGAGGCGCAAAGCTCTGGATGAACTCTTTCCGTACATGAAGAACGACATCAAGGCTACGCTTGAGGCTATGGAAGGGTTGCCAGTGACAATCCGTCTGCTTGATCCGCCTCTTCATGAGTTTGTGCCCAAAGGGGAGGACAAGCAGAAGGAACTGGCGGAATCGCTTGGGATCAGCCTTGAGGATGTGCGCAAGCGCGGCGAAGAGTTGCACGAAGCCAATCCCATGATGGGTCATCGCGGCGTGCGACTGGGCATCACCTATCCCGAAGTTGCTGAGATGCAGATGAGGGCGATTTTCAGCGCGGCCGGAGAACTTCTGAAAAGTGGACGGTCATGCAAGCCGGAGATAATGATTCCGGTCACATGCGATGTCAGGGAACTGAAACATCAGAAGGCTATTTGCGAGAAGGCGCACAAGGAGGTGTGCTCGCAGCTTGGGCTCAAGGAAATACCCTATCTTTTCGGCACTATGATTGAGATCCCCCGCGCGGCGCTGTTGGCCGACCAGATGGCTAAAGAGGCGGAGTTTTTCTCTTTCGGCACCAACGACCTCACGCAGATGACATTTGGATTCAGCAGGGATGACGTCGGCGCTTTTCTTGCCGGTTATCTAGACGCCAGGATGATAAGCGCTGATCCGTTCCAGACTATTGATGTGCCTGGGGTCGGGCAGCTTGTGAAATGGGGCGTCGAACGCGGACGAAGCGCACGAAAGGATTTGAAGGTTGGGATATGCGGTGAGCAGGGAGGAGACCCGGCGTCGGTTGCATTCTGCCACAGCGTCGGCATGAACTATGTGAGCTGCAGTCCATACCGCGTTCCAATTGCAAGGCTGGCTGCGGCTCAGGCTGCCATTGCGGCCTCACGGCGTTGAAGGCGAGGATCCTGGCGTCAGGCTGCATCTCTGCGTTGAGGTGGTCCATGGATGCGCAGGACATACGCGATGCAATCAGAGACGTGCCGGATTTTCCGAAGCCAGGCATTGTTTTCAAGGATATAACGCCTGTGCTTGAAAATCCGGCTCTGTTTCGTTTTGCATTGGATC
>CALETX010000210.1 GCA_937920455.1 uncultured bacterium | reverse complement strand
GTGTTCGACATCATCGCGCTCGTTTTGGCTATAATCAGCCTTCTCATGTTTCTGCTGGTAATCACATTCCAGGCTCTTGAAATCCAGCATTACAACTCGCCTCCTTCCGCATTCCCTGTCGGCACCGCTTTCATACCGGCTCCTTCAACAGCAGCTTCGGTGTCAGGAGCGCCATCAGGACCTGAAACAACGACCACCGCACCCCAGCCGGCCGAACAGGCAGGAGCTGCTCCTGGCACCGCAGGAGATGCTTCCCCAACAAATCCCTGAGCCATGGCCACCATTCCTGCGGCCGCAGAGTCCACCGGCCAGGACTTCAGGCCGCTGATTCACAGTTTGTCCAAGGCCGAGATGGCTGCGGTCATGTCTTCGCTCGGCGAGCCTCCATATCGCGCAAAGCAAGTCTGGGAGTGGCTGTATATCAAACTGGCGACCGAATGGATGGCAATGAGCAATCTTCCCCTTGGCTTGCGGGAGCGGCTTGAAGATGATTTCTCCATCTGCCCCGCCGCCATCGCTGCCCGTTCTGCCGAGACTTCTGGAACGGAGAAGCTCCTGGTAAGAATGAGGGATGGGGAATGCGTGGAGGAAGTTCTGATCCCCGCGCCTGACAGGAAAACTGTCTGCATTTCGTCCCAGGTGGGCTGCAGATTCAGGTGCGCCTTCTGCGCCAGCGGGCAGGCTGGCTTCCGCCGCAATCTCGAGACGGGCGAAATCGTCGCTCAGGTGCTGCTCGCGGCCCGGATCTGGGCAGGCAGACCATCTCACGTGGTGTTCATGGGTATAGGGGAACCGCTCGACAACTATGACAATGTATTGAAAGCAATTCGTATCATCAACGACCAAAACGGCATCGGCATAGGGGCGCGTAAGATAACCATAAGCACTTCTGGAATCATCCCCGCAATGGAGCGCCTGGCAGGAGAAGGCATTCAGGTTGAGCTGTCTGTATCGCTGCATGCGCCGACTCAGGAGTTGCGCAGCAGACTAATGCCTGTCGGCAGGCTTTATCCTCTCGACCAACTAATTTCGGCCTGTCGTTCTTACTTTGAAAAGACAAAGCGTCTGATAACATTTGAGTATGTGCTGATACGGAACATAAACGACCAGCCGACTCATGCCAAAATGCTCTGTCGGTTGCTGGGCGATTTCCCGTGCAGAGTCAATCTTCTCCTTCTAAGTCCGGTACCCGAATTCAAGGCGGAATCTTCCTCTCAGGACGCCGCCAGAATGTTTGTAAAGACCCTTGCCAAAGCCTCTATCAACGCGACTCTCCGCACGCCAAGAGGGCTTTCAGTTAATGCAGCATGCGGTCAGCTTCGAAGTTCACACGCCGACAATGCCGCATCCGCATCATAACCAAACAGAGCGGTTCAGAGCCGCAAGTATGATTGCTGATTGGCTCAGAGGCCATGGAATTCCGTGGTTTATTCGGGACGAAGCGGTTTCTGGCCGTCCGTTCGTAACCGAAGCGGTTTCTGGCGTGATCCGGTGGCGCCGCTGGCTGGAGCACGTTATATCCAAGATTGCCAAGAGACCTCCGCCGGCGCCTGTACTACCGCACCTTTTGCTGGGACTCTATCAGCTTCTGATCATGGACGATGTACCTTGTTTTGCCGCTGTCAATGAGACTGTTGAAAGCGCAAGGGAGGCCGGCCTGGCAACTCCGCTTGTTCGTTTCCTAAATGGAGCGCTCCGAACTGCCGCAGCCTTCGCAGACACTTTCAAGAAAGAACGCCTCATTCTGCCCGCGCCGATCAGGGAATCATATCCAGACATCTTGTACAGCCGCTGGGCCAAAGAATATGGAAACGCAGCCGCGCTTTCGCTTTGCGAGTGGAGCAATACGCGGCCTTGCGTTGTCGTTCGTCCCAGGCCAGATCGTATCTCTCTCGAAAAGTATTCATGCATGCTGAAAGAGGCCGGCATACGAGCCAGTCCACATCCTTTTGATCCAAAACGATTCCTGATCATCGAATCCTCCGTTCCGGCATCCATGATGCCGGGATATGAGGAAGGACTGTTCTATGTTCAAGACCCTGCCACTGCCGTTGCGGTGGACTTGCTCGATCCTCGGCCTGGCCAGAAGATACTCGACGCATGCGCTGCCCCTGGCGGCAAGACTGCCTTGATCGCAGACTCAATCGCCACCGGCAGAGGGGAGGTTGCTGCGACCGATTGCAACGTATCTCGATTGCACAGGCTGCGTCAAAACCTGCGTCGCCTTCGGATAGATAACGTGTTCACAGCCAAACTCAATGCGGCAGACATGGACGAGGTGAAGAGGTTTTGCAAAGGAAAGCGCTTCGATAGAATCCTGATTGATGCGCCATGCACCAGCACTGGCGTAATACGGCGCCGGCCGGATATCAAATGGCGCTTTTCCGAAACCAGACTTCAGACAGCAACGCGTACACAAAAAATGCTTTTGCTCACGCTAAGCGAAGCTTTAGAAATTGGAGGAAGGCTTGTGTACTGCACGTGCAGCATGGAACCTGAGGAAAATGAGCAACTGATATGCTCATTTCTTCGCGACAACGTGCGGCTTAGATTGCTCGTAGAGAAGAAAATCTGGCCTCCCGAAACGAAAACAGACGGCGCATACGCTGCTGTTCTGGAAAGAACAGCATAGGCATATCTTGAGATTGCTCAGTCGTTAGAACACAAACGATCGCCGTCATTTTTGACCCGCGGCGGTCAAGGCTATCTCCGCATACATGCGTCTGACCTTCTCACGGAACACTCGCAGGCTGTACTTTGCCTCGAGCCGCCTTGATGCTTCGGCAGCCAGCTGCGAGCTGCCTAACGGATCGTTGAATGCACGGAGTATTCCTTCCGCGAAAGCCGCCGGTTCCGGAGCGGTGAGGATCGCGCAAGAACTATCGA
>CALETX010000209.1 GCA_937920455.1 uncultured bacterium | reverse complement strand
CGATATATGTGGGTCGTTCGTTTGCTGTATAAGCCGGACGGCGGTAAAGTTTCACAGCATCGTATCGAGCTCTGGTCAGATCAGCAGCATCGGTGGGATCGGTGTAGCCAGCATCGAAGTTTACGATGCGCATCTTTCCGTCCAAAATCCTGCCAGAGGAAAGACTGTAAGCATGAGGAAGGCCGTCTGATTCCCTTCCGAATGTGCATCGCGCGCCGGTCCACGCGGCAAGATCGGCGTCGCCTGTGCAATCAATGAACACTCTGGCTGACCACGTGGCGCTGCCTTCGGCAGAGGCGGTGACAGCCTCCTGAATACGTCGGACGGCAGATGTATCAGGGGCCGTTCGAACCAGTCCCTCAACTTGTTTGGAAACAGCGCCGACCAGCATGATGCCATATCTCAGGTCAACTTTGGCCTCGCGCAGCATTATGTCCAGCGCAGCCTTCTTTGCCTCGGGATGGAATCCGGAAACCATTTCAGGTGGGCCGAATAATGGCGCCAGAGCCGCCACGCGCCTGTCAACTTCGTCCTGGATGCCGCCTGGCAATCCCACGCAGTAGGAGTGAATTCCGCCGGTTGTGGCGATTCCTCCTGGTGCTGTGCCTGCCTCCAGAACGGCCACCCTGTGATGTCTTCTTGCAGCAGCCAGGGCGGCTATTGCTCCTGCCGTGCCTGCGCCGGCTACCAAAATATCGCACTCATATCGCGGTGGCGCAACCTGGGCCGATTCAGAGGACTCGGGTGGCTCCTGGAAATTAGATGCGGCCGACGCAGCGGCTCTGCCAGCGCAGGCGCCGGCTGCCAGAAGCGCACCGGCAAGGCGCTCTACTTCAGGCTGCTCGATCAGCCATAGGCCGGCACCGAAAAGATTTTTTACGAAAGGATGCGGAGTATAGACATCTCCTGCAAGCTTGGTTTTGGAGAGAGGGAGGAGCTCGGGGGATGTGTGAGTTACTATGGAGTCCGGAGGAATGGTTTTTCTGGCTTCTCCGAGCACGTCTGGCAAAGCGGCTCTGGCGGCGGAAACAGAGGCGTTGCGCATGGTAAAGGCCAATTCCAGACAGTTTTCCCAGGGGCCGGGAATGAGGACTACATTGCGCGCTGAGCCGATATGGCCAAGTTTTGCGCTACGTGCTTGAGGAACATGCAGCCAGAAAAAGACAGAGAATCTCCCGTTTTCCGCTGCGCGTCTTGCGATGCTTGCTCCCGCTTGTTTCCAGAACAAGCCGTTTTCTGTGGCGTCTATGAAACAGCGCGCCCGGAATGTCATCTGGCCTGATTTGCCTGCTGCGATGACGCACGAAGCAGTTTGTCCTTGAGTGACCAGTCTGACAGGCTGCACATGGTGCAGCCGGCAGAAGCGAATATTCTCCCATATTTCATCGAGCACGATTTCGCAAATGGCCGGATCGGTCCGGGTGGGGTCTGGAAGACCGGCTCTGCTTAGCCTGCGCTGAAGTTCATGATAGAGTTCGCCATCTCCGCCTGTCAGGCGTGGAGCGTGAGCCCAACAAAGTTCCCATGCCATGACCGGTCTTCTTTCAAGGAGAAGCACTTTCAGCCCGGATCGCGCGGCTTCGGTTGCCGCAGCGGCGCCGGCTAGTCCTCCTCCAAGAACCACCACATCCCAGACTTGTTTCGAATAGTTCTCTAGATTCATCGTTCTTCTCCAGATCCGCGCTATAGTACATAGCAGCAGGGGACGCAAGCAGATGCAATCAAAAGTCTATACCTGTCATGTCTGTTTGTCTAAACGTTCTTTTCTGCCAGAGCCGGGTGGGGGATGGCCTGAACAGACGTCAGGTGGCAACAGAGGCAGTACTCTTCGCCTGCACCCTGACGGCCAAAGAACAATGGGGTGGCCTTCCGGCCAACTGAACCACCTCTTCGAATATTTCGTGCCCGTTGTTGAGTGAAAACGCTCCGAACCCGCGCCTGTCTCAATAAACTGGAACGGATTTGCTTGGTATTTCTTCGTCTGCCTTTGGGATGGACACCACAAGTACTCCATTCTCGTACTTGGCCTCAACTTTGTCGGACACGACCGGCCCCGGAAGTGTGATTGACCGATGAAACATTCCGCTACGGCGCTCCCTGCGGATGATCCTGTTGCCGTCTTTTTCTTCCGCCGAAGATTCAGACTGACCGCTGATCGTAAGCAGCCGTCCTTCTACATTTACCTTAATGTTCGATTTGTCCAGTCCGGGCATATCCAGCCGTACGACATACTTGTCACCTTCGTCAGAAAGATCCATGCTCGGAGACATGAAAACATCGCCTTCTTCCAGGCTGCCAAAGCCTGACTTGAAGCGCTGACGGTGCTCATCCAGCATTCGCCGCATGTGTTCCTGCATTTCGCGAATTGATCTGAAAGGATCCCAGTCGTTTCCGAACAAATCGTCGGTGTCAAAAGGATCGAACCATCTGGGGCGACGAATTGCGGAGCCTGGAGCGGCTCGGCCAAGAGGCGCAAACCGCGAATCGGAATCGCTTTCGCGGAGGAGATTGCGCACCGTATCGAAAAGCCGTTCGGCGGCGGCAACTTCTGATCTGGCTCCCTCAATGTCGTTGTCAGAAAGTTTCTTGGCTGCCGCATTCATGCGGGAAACGATTTGGTTAATAAGGGGTGTAGCAGCTCTGAAATCCTCTGTTGAAAGGACGACATCACCTGCCGTGCCTGCTTTTGGTTCGGCTTTCTCAGTTCTTTTTTCTTTTCCCGCTCCCGCAATTGCCATGACTGCAAGACCGACAAGTGCAGCACCTACTGATGCGGACAATATAAAATACCATTTCCTGCTCATTGTTTCCTCCTTTCGTCGCTAAGCAGACAGCAGAATCTCGCTCTTCCAATGTGTGCTCTAGTATCTGGTTGTTTGCCCATTATTATCCGAAAGCACCAACCGTGCCTATATTGATCTGTGATTCTGAACATGCGTGATGGCTTGAAGATCAAGAAGTTAAGATAAATCATTTTGGGGAATACTTTCCTTATGTGTGACAGATAGGCTCATGGGCGGTCAACATGACACAGTGCTCATGGGTTGGCTGCTGGCGATGGCGGGCAGGTGAGACTTAGTGCAAAATGGTTACAGAGGGATTGGGGAGAGCGAAGTGGGGTGCCTCTATTTTTAGATGGCATTTTGCCTGCTTGAGCAACTGTTTGATTTGCTCAACCGTTTGATTAATACCAGCTACATCGCCGGCGGAGACAATCACTGCTGTTTTAGGTGGGCGATTATATAAAAGGGGTCTGCTTCCGTTTCTGTTGGTCAGGGTCTGTCGCCTGGTATATGTGACGCAGCAGCATGATTATTGGCTGTCCCGGCCCTGGCATTGATACAGCGGCGACAAACGGTATGCGCGGGTTATACACCGCTACGTTCAACCCAAAAGCGCAACATATTCACCATCCAACTCAGCCACACATCTCAACTGCTGTCCCACAAGATGCGCGTTCACAAAGATAATGCCTCCGGCAAATCAACTCGTCCCAACGCGCTTTCTCTTCAGGCCGTATCAGTCGCATTCGAATTCTCGCCAATACTTCTGTATCGTTATAGAACTTCCACGTTTCTGTTCTCATGCCGCCCTCGCAGCACAATGGCGATAAATTCTTCAGTCTAATCCTTCAAATCGTTTCCTATTAGCTGATTCCCAACCGCCAAGAGACAGCCATGGAACACGGCGGAGTCATGGTATCCATTTCATGCTTGAATCTCCGACCCATGAACGCTGCTCAATAGATTTGCTGCGCGTCTTGCGGAGTTTCAATATCATACGCTGACTAAGAGAGTTCCGGGGACAGTCTCACGAGTCGGCTTCCGATGCCGACGTTCATCATTCAGAGAGGTTCCTGTCCAGATCCCCGACTATGCGTGCCGGATTTCGTCTAAAAAAATGGGGGGGAAGTCCACATCACGCCTCGTCTTGACAAATGATGCCACACCATGATACCGAACACGGGAGAGATTTGACCGTAACCATCGCTCATGGGGGGTTAGCTCAGTTGGCTAGAGCGCGTGAATGGCATTCACGAGGTCGGGG
>CALETX010000208.1 GCA_937920455.1 uncultured bacterium | reverse complement strand
CTCCTTTGTTGGAGACAAAGACACGGACCGTCGTCTGGTTGTTAATGACATGAGCATCTGCGGCGAGGTGGATGCTGATGAATGTGGCCTCGGCCTGAAAAGTCGGCGCAAGCGCCATGAGACCCAAACATGCCAATTTTGTGCGCACCGTCAACGCATGCCCCGTCAGCCGCCCCGCTTCAGCCATACCGCAGCGCAGTCTGGCTCAATGAAAGGCTATTTTGAAACTCAGAACATCCTGCATAGGTGTGCTGGTCACTTCATATGGAATCTTACTCAGGACAGCCTGCATCGGTCTATTGTTGCGCAGCACTTCAGCGGTGAAGCCGTGGATTCCATTTTTTCTGGCGATGGCGATCAGTGTTTCCAGCAGGGCCGTTACTATTCCGCGATTTTGCCACGCATCGTGCACGACGAAGGCCACCTCGGCGTAGTTCGTTTTCTCGTCAAGATAATAGCGTCCAACTCCAACTATATCCTCCCCGTGGGCTGAAGGAACGGTGGCGACGATGGCGACGTCAGTGCGGTGGTTTACGAAAACGAAGTTTTGCACCTGTTTGCGAGGGAAGCGCCGTATATGGCTCATGAAACGGTAGTAAATGGTTTCTTGCGAGAGTGTGTAAAGGAGTTCCCGCATGAGCGGCTCGTCGGTGGGGTGGATGGGTCTGATCGTCACGGCTGTTCCATCCTTGAGCACATGCGTCCTGTGCAACTCGCGCGGTGCGATAACAAAACGGCCCTTGACTCCGGCGAACACTGGCGAGAGGTATTTTGCCTCGATGGCTTCTCGCAGGAGCTGTTCCCTGAACGAAGGATGCGCGATGGAGATCAGCGCAATGGCTCGCTCCTGAACGCTCTTTCCATGGAGATAGGCCACGCCGTACTCAGTGACGACATAGTGAACGTCACCGCGGGTGGTCACCACGCCGGCTCCAGGGCTGAGGCGGGTGACTATGCGGGACACCGTTCCATCCTTGGCTGTGGACGGCAGAGCTATGATTGCCTTGCCGCCAGGCGATCGCGCGGCGCCTCTGTTGAAATCTACCTGGCCTCCTATTCCAGAGTAGAATTTGCTTCCTAGCGAATCGGCGCACACCTGGCCGGTCAGATCAACCTCCAGCGCAACATTGATTGCCACCTGTTTGTGCTGCCTGCTGATCACGAACGGATCGTTGACATATTCGGTTGGATGAAAGGCGAACAGAGGATTATTGTTGACGTAGTCATAGAGTCTCTTGGTTCCCATGCAGAAGCTGGCCACAATCTTTCCCCGATCCATATTTTTCCTGTTGCCGGTTACTGCGCCAGCTTCCACGAGCTCAATCATGGAATCTGTAAACATTTCGGTGTGGATGCCCAGATCTTTTTTGTTCTTTAGAAACGGCACGACCGACTGGGGTATCGCACCGATGCCGAATTCGATGGTGGAATGATCCTCGACAAGCGCGGCGACATATTCGCCGATCTGGCGGCTGACCTCGGTGGGTTCCGGAGGATGGAATTCGATGATTGGCTCCTCGGATGGGACCAGAATATCTAGGTCATGCACGTGAATGAAACTGTTTCCCAGTGTTCGGGGCATCAAAGGATTGACCTCGGCGATCACAAGGGCGGCATTTTCAGCGGCACTCTTGACGATGTCAACCGACACGCCAAGGCTGCACATGCCTTCGGTGTCCGGCGGCGTTACCTGAATGAGAGCCACATCCAGTTCGATTTGGCCGGAGGAGAACAGCCGTGGGATGTCCGAGAGAAAGATTGGCGTGTAATCGCCCAGCCCTTCCTGGATGATGTGACGCACGTTTTCGGCGATAAAGAAGCTGTTTACTCTGAAGCATTCTGTGAGATCCCGCGTTGCATAAGGAGCCTCTCCAAGCGTTAACAAGTGTATTATTTCCGTGTCGCTGAGTTCTCTGCCGCGGGCGACCAGAGCTCGGACGAGACGTTGCGGCTGGGCGCAGCCTGTGCCTATGAACACGCGCTGGCCTGGTCTTATGCGCGAAACGGCTGCTTCGGGGCTGAAGAGCATATCGGCGTATTTCTTCTGCCAGTCAGGATCGAAAGAGAGCGGCTTGGATGTCATGACTGATTTTTTGTCTCCTTTGGCGCGAGTGAAAGAGTTATGCGGGCATCGGCTGCGACCGAAGCTGAGCCGATTTCGCCCACAATGAAGGGGTTGATGTCCATTTCTGCTATCTGCGGAAAGTCCGTGACAAGCTGGCTCATTCTCTGGAGAGCGACGGCGATTGCGTGGATATCGGCAGTTCTGCTGCCGCGAGCGCCCTGGAGCAGGGCGTATGATCTGGTGGATTCGAGCATTTGCGATGCCTCTTTTTCGGTGATTGGGGCGATGTGAAACGACACGTCTTTCAATACCTCCACGAATATACCACCGAGGCCAAACATCAGCATTGGCCCGAATTGAGGATCGCGCATCATTCCGAGGATGACTTCGCGGCCGCGCGGACACATCTTCTCCACATAGACGCCCTCTATGCGCGCGTCTGGAACGACCTGCTTCACTCGAAGCATAAGCAGATCAAATGCGTCTCGAACTGCGTCTGCCGAGTTCAGGTTCAGCCGGACGCCTCCGATGTCCGACTTGTGTATGACATCAGGGGACATGATCTTCATTGCCACTGGATAACCGATGTGATCCGCGCGTTCTACGGCCTCGTCCGCAGAGACAGCGGTTTTACCCGGTGGGATGGGGAAGCCGTACGCCGCCAGTATCTGTTTGGCGTACGCCTCTCCAATTTGTGCGCGCTGAGTTCTTATATGCCGTTGTATTATGCGTTCCACGCGGTGGGTGTTCACCCTGAAGCGAGTGAGAATGCGGGGAGGGCGGCGGAGCCATTCGGAGTAGGCGCACATT
>CALETX010000207.1 GCA_937920455.1 uncultured bacterium | reverse complement strand
AATGCTTTTCCAGGGCGTATCTTAGAACAAAGTCATCGTCCATTCTCTCAGTTGAAGCGGGCGGTCCGAGAAACGTTGTGATATCGGCCTGTGATGTGGGAGTCGGAAGGTCAAGGCTTCCCACCTCTGGTGCAATGAGTTGTACACTAGCTGGTTGCCAGGGTCCGCTAGACGGAAGGAAGGGGGCGAGAAACACAACGAAGCTTGCCACCCTCCCTTGCGGAGCACTAACCTCGAACCCTGATTGTGGGTATGAGAACGTTTCGTGCCAGAATGGTTTGGAGTTGGCCGGCCTCCCGAATATTCTCAGTATTGTTGCGTCTGCACCAATAGGGACATGATTGAAAGTCATTTCAACCAGGTCAAGAACAGCTGGGACGCGGCAATGAGGAGGCCAATCAGCAGTCGGATCTCTTCTGAAATACGCCGCGATCTTGGCAATGACCGTGGACATGGGATTTATGAGATTGCTGGCACTCTTGTTTTGCGGCCAGTCTTGGCAGATTCTTCAGCCGCGAAAACCACTGCCACTGCGCGAGCTCCGTCCTTGAGTGATGGGTACGGTTCGTGTCCTGCGCGTACGGCGTTGTAAAAACTGCGGATGTTTCCGCATATATCAGTCTTGCCTGAGATACGAAGAGCCTTTTGCTCTTCCTTTTTGTTGTCTCGGCATGGCTGAATAAGATAACGCGTCCCTTCGTCAAAATATCGCGCATCCACATAGAGATTCAACTTTGTGCCATAAATGTTAAAAGTGTGGCGGTAGGGAGTCACGTGATATGCGCTCAAAACTCCGACAAGACCGGATGAGAACTCAAGAATGCAGTGGGCAACGTCGGCCGTGAGAGTGGTGTGAACATCGTAACGCATCATGCATTCAACAGCGCAAATTGGGCCAAAATAAAACATGAGTTCATGAATGCCATGTACGCCGCATTGGAAAAGCATGCCGCCTGGATTTTTTCGGGGATCTCCCCTCCAATCTCCAGGCTTGATTCGCAGGCCACCGCTGTGAGCCGTCGTTTTTTCAAATGTTGCAATCTTCCCGAATGCCCCTTTTTCAATCATCCGCTTTATCGTCACCGAAGCCGCATCGTGTGCATGGTCGTGATGACCGCAACCGACGACAACGCCTGTCTTTTTTTGGAGGCTCAAGAGTTGTTTCATCTCCTGAGGTGTGGCGCAGAGCGGTTTTTCTACAAATACATGCAGTCCCCTTTTCATGGCGGCGATGGCTTGCGCTGCATGGAATTTGGCGCCTGTGGAAATAAATATTGCCTCAACATTAGGAGTTTCCAAGAGCTCCTCATAGCATGACGCAGGCGCAGCGCCATCTTCCTCACGACATTGCTCAAGCGCTGCCTTATTAATATCGTATGCTGCTACAATCCGGAAAAGACCTGTCTCCCGCATCCTTGCTCTTCGGTATGCTCCAAAGCCACCTACTCCGACCATTGCGACATTCATTACCTTCCCATGTTTCATGAAGCCTCCCACCATGTTCTCTCCCGAAACAGTTCTCCATTACACAAGCCGTGAAATCTCGTCAAGGAATCGGCTATCCCCATCATACGTTCAGTGTGTTGTCGCAGATGAGATGCTCTCAAATACCGACACCAAGCGACGGCACTCGTTGACGAGGGTGGTCACATCTGCCCCCATGGCCAGAAAGGAGAAGCCCATTGCTGCAAGTCCGGCGATGTTTTCTGATGTGGCAGGAATCCCAGCGTACTTGCCGTGTTTTCTAGCAGACGAAAGAACCTTGTCTCGGGCCTTGATAACCAGCGGATGGTCATACTGGCCAGGGAACCCGATGGCATGACTGTAGTCACCGGGGCCGAAGAAGAGAATGTCGTAGCCTTGTACTGCAGCAATCGAGTCAATCTCCTCGACAGCTTCTGGATCTTCGATCTGCAGCACGACAAACCGCTTTGAGTTTGCCTGTTGCATATAGTCGGCTGCGCCGATTGCGCAAAATGCTCCATCGGCATTCCCTCCATCAACTGGCCGTCTTCCCAGTGGATGAAACCTTGTGGTTCGTACAACATTTCTAGCCTCGTCCGCACTCATGATATGAGGCACCATGATGCCGGAGGCGTCCATCTCCAGCGGTCTGATATAGTCGCTGTAGCTGCCCTTGGCCACCCGCACCATCACATCGGCGTTGTATGCCTTTGCAGCCCATATGCCCTCTTCGATGCAACGAAGGTCGTTAGGAACGTGCTCCAGACAGAGCCACACACAGTCATAGCCAGCCATAGCGGCAATTTCAACAACCCTTGCATCGGCCAGATTGCTCTTGAAACAGAGCACGCCCTGCCCAGCCCGAAGTTTTCTGAGAACACGACTTTCCCTCATTCGTAGTTCTGATGCCATTTATTGTTCTCCTGGTTATTTTGCCTTCTCTAACTCCCGATTCCGGCCAATTCAGGCAACAGGTTCACTACAGACATCGCAATTGCAACGGTACAGGGAGTGTTCGACGGACAGAAGCAAAAAAGATTGACCAACCATACTCCAGCCGGTTCTGATGTGAGCATCGAAGGCGAAATTCAGGGAGGCGTCATGAAAACCAAAGCGGCATATATGAAAGCTCCGTGGCAGTTCGAGATTCGTGAGGTCGAGATTCCGGATCCGCCTCCGCCGGGATGGATACGTGTGCGCGTCACGTCATGCGGCATCTGTGGGACGGACCTGTCTTCAGCTGCGGTCAGAGCGGACAAGTGGGTTCCTTTTGGACATGAAATTGCCGGAGTAGTAGATGCGCTTGGCGATGGGGTAGAGAATCTGAAAACTGGTCAAACCGTCGTGCTGGAATCGGGCAGTTACTGCGGAAAATGCGATCTTTGCCATGACGGACGAGTTGATCTTTGCAGGGGCAAAGCTCCTCATTTCTGGGGCCAGCCAGCCATGGGGTTCAGTGAATACATGCTGGCGCCGGCTTGCTCGGCGGTGCAATACGAAGGGCTTCGGCCTGAGGTGGCTTGCCTCACCGAATGCGCAGGTGTGGGCTATGATATGGTCAAGACCGCAGCCATCCATATGGGGGACCGTGTGGCTGTGATCGGACCCGGGCCAATCGGCCTTGTGGCAGTAGCGCTGGTGCGTCACCAGGCGCCCGGCAGATTGCTGACGATCGGCAAGCCCTCAGGAAAGCGGCGCCTTGAACTTGCGGCCGAACTGGGATCCGAAATCATTGCGTTCGGAGACAATCTGGCGGAGCTGAAGGACCTTCGTGGTCAGTTCGATCATGTGCTGATGACGGCGCCTGTGGAGTTTATAGAGCCGGCACTCTCCCTCCTGGCCTACGGAGGAGAGATGACATACATAGGAATAGGGACTGGCCCAGGTCGCATAGGATTTGACGCCAACGACTTTCATTTTCGAAAACTCCAGCTTAGGGCAAGTTTCGCATCCCCAGCGATTTACTTCCCTGCCGTTTTAAGGCTGATAAAGGCCGGTATAATTCCAGGCGAAAAGCTTATTTCACATATATTTCGTTTGGATGAGATGGCACTGGCCATGACCACCTGCCGGGATAAGAAATCAGATGTTATCAAAGTCGTGGTCAAACCATGAAGTTGTGGCGTTATGTCGTATTGCATGGCAGAAGAAAATCTTTGCGGTTCAGTAGATCATCGCATGATGGCATGAATCGCTACTGGTGCTAGGCGACAGGCGATGCGCTTGGGCGGACCTGTTTTTTCAGAAGCGGGAAATCCCGATTCCTGGACGAAGGCTGTGCAGGCCGAAGGCTACAGGGCGGCTTATTGCCCCGTCCAGCCAGGAGCTTCTCTCGATGTTGTTCGCGCGTATTCGGCTGCGGCGAGGGCTGCAGACATCGTGATTGCCGAGGTTGGTGCATGGAGTAATCCTCTTTCACAGGATCCTGCGACTGCCGCCGATTCCATTGCAAAGTGCAAAGCTGCTTTGGCGCTCGCCGACGATATTGGGGCGCGCTGTTGCGTAAACATCGCGGGTTCGCGAGGGGTCAAATGGGATGGGCCGTGCGCCACTGATCTGACCGACGAAACATTTGACATGATCGTGGATACAGTCAGGGAGATTATAGACTGTGTCAAGCCTGTGCGGACTTTCTACACACTTGAGACAATGCCCTGGATGTATCCTGATTCGCCTGACGCGTATATTAGGTTGATACAGGCGGTGGATCGCAAGGCAATGGCTGTGCATCTGGACCCAGTAAATTTGATAAACTCTCCGGAAAGATATTTCCGCAATGCCGCATTTATTAGACATTGTTTCGCAAAACTTGGTCCGTGGATAAAGTCCTGCCATGCCAAAGATATCATCATGGGAGAGAAGCTCACAGTCCATCTGGACGAAGTCAGGCCGGGATGTGGCGGCCTTGACTATGCCGTTTTCCTGAGGGAGTTATCGAAGCTTGATCCGGATACGCCGTTGATGTTGGAACACCTGAGCGACAGTGCGGAATATCGAGCGGCGGCCTTGCACATACGCGCCGTTGCCGAGAGAGCTGGTTTGCCTGTATAGTTATTGCTTTGGCGAGTGTGCCACGAGGAGGCGGCGGTGATTGGAGATGTGACAGCTTTTGCAAGGCGATATGCCTTCGCTGGCGTCGCTGTTATTTATCTTTTCCTGCTGGGATTTCTTCGTGCGCGAAACAGGCCTCTTATCTCGATCATCTGCCGGCATTTCGGATATCGGAGTGGAGAGCGCCTGCCCGA
>CALETX010000206.1 GCA_937920455.1 uncultured bacterium | reverse complement strand
GCCGAGTCGGTCGCTTTGCGTCTAAACGAGACAATAGTGGCCGATATAAAGAATTGGGCGCCGCAGACGCGAGCGGAGGCGACGTGAGACGGGTTGCGATAGCAGGGACGGGCTCCTATCTGCCAAAAAAGGTCCTGTCCAACCACGATCTGGAGAAGCTGGTGGACACCACCAACGAGTGGATTCTAACGCGGACCGGAATATCCGAGAGGCGGATAGCGTCGGACAAGGAGGCCACATCGGACCTCTGCGCCGAAGCGGCGAAGTGCGCGCTTGACAGTGCGGGTCTGTCCTCCGCCGATATTGGTCTGATTGTCGTTGCGACCATAACGCCGGATATGCCTTTCCCCAGCACAGCGTGCCTTGTGCAGCAGGCGATCGGAGCAGAGGCGGCTTTCTGCATGGATCTGGAGGCTGCCTGTTCGGGTTTCATTTATGCTCTAGAGACTGCCCGGCTGTATGTGGCGTCGGGCCATGTGAATAATGCGCTGGTGATCGGGGGAGAGACGCTAAGCAGGGCAACCGACTGGCACGACCGCAGCACATGCGTGCTTTTCGGGGACGGAGCCGGAGCGGTGGTTGTGAGACGTGCTGTGCGGGGCATGGGAATCATGGCGTGTTCAATGGGGTCGGATGGGAGGCTGTGGGATCTTTTGAAAATACCGGCCGGTGGCAGCCGCATGCCGGCGACTCACGAGACTGTGGAAGCGCGTTTGCACACCATAAAGATGGAAGGGCGAGAGGTCTTCAAGCATGCGGTGAAGTGCATGACCGACGCCTGCGTGTCAGCCCTGAACAAGGCCGGATTGAACAAGGAAGATATCGCATGGATCATTCCGCATCAGGCCAACCGGCGAATTATATCTGCAATAGCCGAACGTTTGGAGTTTCCGATGGAAAAGGTGTACGTGAATCTGGACCGTGTGGGAAACATGTCCGGGGCGTCAGTGCCTGTAGCGCTTGACGAGCTTGTGCGTTCCGGCAAAGTGAATAGCGGTGACCGGCTATTGTTTGTGGCGTTTGGCGGTGGATTCACGTGGGGCGCAACAGTTATTGAATGGGAGTGACGCAGTGAGCAGGAAGAGAGCGATCGTATTCGCCGGCCAGGGCGCTCAGGTTGTGGGAATGGGCCGTGACCTGGCCGAGCAGTATCACGAATGTCGGGCTTTGTTTGAAAAAGCCGATAGTGTTCTGGGCTACGGGCTTTCCAAGGTGTGCTTTGAGGGTCCCTTGGAAGACTTGACCCGCGCAGACAGGTGTCAGCCGGCAATCTTCACCGTTAGCATGGCTTGTTATACGGCGCTGATGAGGGAGTTGCCGTGGCTTTGTTTTGAAGGCGCAGCGGGTTTGAGCCTGGGAGAATGGACAGCTCTCTGCGCAGCCGGAGCCGTTGGTTTTGAAGAAACGCTGCAGATACTCGCTGCTCGTGGCCGGTTTATGCAGGAATCCTGCGAGGAACGGCCGGGAGGAATGATCAGCGTCATAGGGCTTTCCCTTGAGAAGGCGCGCGAAGTGGCTGCTTCCGTCGGACTTGAAGTGGCAAATATAAACTCGCCTGAGCAGGTGGTCCTCTCCGGCGAAAAGTCCAGGCTTCCGGCGGCCGAGGAGGCCGCAAAGGCGGCGGGTGCGTCAAGAACTGTGGTTCTTAATGTGGCGGGAGCGTTTCATTCGTCGCTGATGTGTTCGGCGGCCCGCAAGCTGGAAGAAAAGCTGAAGGATGTTTCCCTTTGCCAACCCAGGATGCCTGTTGTTGCCAATGTCACGGGAAGGCCGCACGAATCGCCTGTTTCTATTGTCGCGACGATGGTCCAGCAGGTTACATCGTCGGTTCGCTGGGTGGACACGGTGCGTTGGTTTCAGGAGCAAGGGGTTGTCGAATACGTGGAATGCGGGCCGGGAAAGGTTTTGGCCGGACTGATAAAGCGCATTGACAGGAATGCGATTGTCCATAGCATTCAGGATGTTTTCTCACTTAAAAAAGCGGTTGAGGCGTTGAAGACTGAGTGAAGGACTGAAAGTTTGGATGGTCCGGAGGATAACAACATGGCGGCACTGGCCGGAAAGACGGCGCTGGTGACAGGAGCTGCGCGCGGCATAGGTCGGAGTATTGCGGAGACATTTGCCTCCGAAGGGGCAGACCTGATGCTTTGCGACCTTAACGAAGAGTGGCTCACAGAAACAGCAAATGCTGTGCGGGCCGCCGGCCGCCGGGCGGAATGCAAAGCTGTTGACGTCAGGCAGCCGGCAGCAGTTCAGGAGACCGTTGATGCGACACTGGCAGCGTTCGGAAAAATAGACATACTGGTTAACAATGCGGGCATCACCCGAGACACTTTTCTGGTCAGAATGAGCGATGATGATTGGGATTCGGTCATCTCGGTCAATCTGAAGGGAACTTTTCTATTTTGCAGAGCCGCTGCCAAGCCGATGATAAGGCAGAAGGCGGGTGCAATCGTTAACATTGCGTCAGTCATAGGGCTTATAGGCAATGCCGGCCAGTGTAACTACGCCGCGTCCAAGGCTGGGGTTATTGCGCTCACCAAATCCCTTGCCAAGGAACTAGCCTCCAGAAATATAAGGGTGAATGCCGTTGCGCCTGGGTTCATAGAGACGAAGATGACCGAAGTTCTCAACGAAGAGACCAGAGCGAAGATGTTGGAGTTGATACCGCTGAAGAGGTTCGGCACGCCGGCCGATGTGGCGAAGGTGGTGTTGTTTCTTGCGAGCGACGCGGCTTCGTATGTTACAGGTCAGGTTGTGACTGTCAGCGGTGGAATGGTAATGTAAGGTCGAAAAGAAAGGAGAAAAGCTCATGACCCTCGAGGAGAAAGTAAAGGAAATCATAGTTGATCAGTTGGAGGTAAATCCGGAACAGGTCACCCCGGAAGCTTCATTCGTAGCGGATCTGGGCGCTGATTCTCTTGATCAGGTTGAGCTCGTAATGGCTTTTGAGGAGGAGTTCGGCGCAGAGATTCCTGATCAGGATGCCGAGAAGCTCACGACGGTGGGCGCCGTCATCAACTATCTCCGGGAAAAAGGGTTGGACAAGAAGTTTGCTTCGGGCGATCAGAAACAGAGCTGATTAATGAGACGGGTGGTCATAACGGGGATGGGGGTCGTTTCGCCTTTCGGCTGTGATGTAGGGGCGTTGTGGGATGCGGTGAAGAATGGACGCTCCGGGGTCAGGAGAATAACGCGGTTCGACCCATCTTCGTTTGACTGTCATATTGCAGCCGAAGTTACCGGGTTCGAACCTGACCGGTTCGTTTCCAGGAAGGAACAGCGCAGGATGGACGACTTCAGCCTGTATGCCCTGGCTGCCGCCAAGATGGCGCTTGAGCACTCGGGCCTGGACATGTCCAAGGAGAATCCGGAACGCATCGGCGTTGTGGTCGGATCAGGCATCGGCGGGCTTCGGACGCTGGAAATTCAGCATGACGTTTTGCGCGAGAAGGGGCCGTCGCGCTGTTCTCCCTTCATGATACCGCAGATGATCATCAACATGGCCGGAGGTCTGATCGCGATAGCTCATGGCTTGAAGGGGCCCAACTATGCAGTGGTATCTGCGTGTGCGTCCTCGTTGCATGCGATCGGCGATGCGCTCCGCCTGATACAGAGAGGCGACGCCGATGTGATAATCAGCGGCGGAGCGGAAGCGACTATTACGGAGCTGGGAGTCGGCGGATTCTGCGCGTTGCGGGCATTGTCCACCCGCAACAACGAGCCTGAAAAAGCCAGCCGGCCATTTGACAAAGCGCGAGACGGGTTCGTGATGGGCGAGGGCGCAGCGATACTTGTTCTGGAGGAATACGAAAGGGCGAGGGCACGTGGCGCCGCTATTTACGCGGAAGTCGCAGGTTTCGGAATGTCGTGCGACGCGTATCACATGACGGCGCCGGACGAGGACGGCAAGGGCGCAGAGGCGGCTATGCGCATGGCAATGCGTGACGGTTCCATTACGCCCGACCAGCTCGATTACATCAACGCGCATGGCACAAGCACGGAGCTGAACGACAAGATTGAGACAAAAGCGATAAAATCCCTTTTTGGAGAGGATCGAGCGAAAAAGATAATGGTCAGTTCCACCAAGTCCATGACAGGCCATCTGCTGGGCGCGGCAGGAGGAATAGAGACGGTAATATGCGCGCTCGCCCTGCGTGACGGCATCGTGCCGCCCACGATCAATTATGAAAATCCTGACCCTGAATGTGATCTGGATTATGTGCCCAATGTCGCACGGGAAGCACCGATCCGTGCTTGTTTGAACAATTCTTTCGGATTTGGCGGACACAACGCCAGCATTTTGTTGAAGAAGGTATAAGAAGGAAACGAGTAGACGGCCATGAAGAAAATGACAATTGTGCTTGGATCTGTGTTCCTCTGGTGGAGCACCGGCTGTGCCATGCTTGATGGCCTTGTGAAAACCACTGTTTCAGACGGCGACGCACGGATGAACCTTTCCGAATACAAAGGCCTGAAGCATGCCGTGGGATGCAGGGATTTTGAGAATCAGGCAGGATGGTCCGGCCGATGGGATCTGGGAAAGAATCTTTCCATAATGCTCGAATCGGCGCTTTACGACACCGGCCGGTTCATAATTGTGGAGAGGGAAAAGCTGAAGGACGTTCTGACCGAGCAGGATTTAGTGGCAAGCGGGCGCACCGCCAAGGCAAAGAAAGTGGCACAGTCCGGTCTGGTGCGGCCGGCCAAGTATCTTGCTACAGGCGCCATAACCGTTGCTGAGGAAGCCACTTCCGGCGGCGGAGGTGGAATATCGTTCAAGGGTATAAGTGTTGGAGGCGGCGCGGGCAGCGCCACCATAACGATTATAGCCAAGTTGATTGACACCACCACCGGAGAGGTTGTCCAAAAGAAAACCATAACCGGCAAAGC
>CALETX010000205.1 GCA_937920455.1 uncultured bacterium | reverse complement strand
TCATAACTCATGGTGCAGGCCGTGTGTTCGATGCCTGGGCTGCAGGTCTGTGCCTTGTCGAACGCTCGGTCACATATGAAGGGCAGGCTGCTGTAAGACTCGAAAGTGCTGCAAAAAAATACTCTGGAGAGTTCCGTATTCTGCCATTCCACCATTATCTACAGGGAGAAATGCTCGTTGTGGACTGGAGCGAGGCATTCGCGTGGCTTCATGACAATCCTCCTCGCACTTCCGACATTCCCTTCCTCGCTGCATCCTTGCACCACGCCATGAGCCGAGCGGCCATTATCATGATTGAACACGCGCTTGCCATATTCCACGCCGACTATGTCGGCTTGACAGGCGGCGTGTTTATGAACGAAATCTTAACCCAACTGGTGGTGAGTGCATTGCGTGAGAGAAACATCAAACCGTTGATACACGAAAAGGTGCCTCCGAACGATGGAGGCTTAGCTCTCGGCCAGGTTGTTGTTGCCAGCGCCACGCCGGATGAGGAGATGCGCCAATGTGCCTAGCCGTGCCGATGAAACTGATTGATATCAAGAACGATGGATTCGCAACTGCCGAGGCAGGCGGTCCTCTTCAGGAGGTCAATATATCGTTGATTGAAGATCCAAGACCTGGTGATTATGTCATCGTCCACGCAGGCTTTGCCATAGAAAAACTTGACGATAAAGAGGCCATGGCCCGTCTCGCCCTGTTTGACATGCACGGCCAGCCCCACCAATCCCCTGACAAATGAAATACCTGAGAGAGTTCCACGACCCGGCAACAGCTGCTGCCCTTGCGAAGGAGCTGGCCTACGCCGGAAACTCTTTTGCCCGATCAGGTCGGTCGGCTGTCATCATGGAAGTATGCGGAACCCACACAATGGCCATAGCCAGACATGGCATACGGTCACTTCTTCCACCAAATATCCAGTTGATCAGTGGGCCTGGCTGTCCGGTATGCGTAACCGAACCAGGATATATTGACACGGCAATTGAACTGGCCCGCAGGGGCGTCATTGTGGTGACATTCGGCGACCTCCTGGCCGTGCCGGGATCCGAAAGCTCTCTTGCCAATGCCAGGGCTGCAGGCGCGCGAATCGTCGTATGCTATTCACCTGCTGAAACACTTCGTATTGCCGCCCAGCACCAGAACTCAGAAGTCGTGTTCCTGGCGGTGGGCTTCGAAACAACTATCGCACCGATCGTAAGCACGCTAGAGGCAGCATCAAAAAACGGGGTGAAGAATCTCTCCTTCCTCACTGCTTTCAAACGTGTAATACCCGCCATGAAGGCGCTGGTTTCCGACACATCCAACCGCATTGACGCCTTTTTATGCCCCGGCCATGTAAGCGCAATAATCGGTGTCGAGCCTTATCAGGAAATCGCAACTTCCGGCATACCTTGCGTTATAGCCGGCTTCGAGCCAATTGATATCCTACAGGCGCTACTGAAGCTGGTTGATATGGTCAAAAACAAAGAAGCCTCGGTCATAAATCTGTACTCCCGCGTTGTCCGCCAACGAGGCAACCCAAAAGCACAGGAACTCATTGACACTTTCCTCGTTCCCTCCGCCGCCAGATGGCGCGGACTTGGTGAAATCCCTGACAGCGGCTTCTCTTTCCGCGAGACATGGCGCCATTTCGACGCTGAAGCCAGACATGGCGTTCGAATCCCGGAAGGACGCCAATACAGAGGATGTCTGTGCGGCGAGATTGTCAAAGGGAAAATCCCGCCGGAACAGTGCAGTCATTTCGGCCGCAAATGCACGCCTGAATCTCCAGTGGGACCGTGTATGGTAAGTTCGGAAGGGACATGCGCCGCATACTACAAGTATATTTCGGTACAAAGGAGCTGAAGGTTCTCGACCCTATGGAAAACATCCAAATGATCGAATTGGCTCACGGAGGAGGCGGCAGATTAGCCAGAAGCCTTGTGCGGGACGAAATTCTCTCACGATTCGGCGACGGCCCCCTGCGCAATCTCCCCGACGCAGCGGTACTTGCTTCGCTGAAGGGGAAAGCAGTTTTCACTACAGACAGCTATGTGGTGCAGCCACTTGAGTTTCCGGGTGGTGACATAGGCAAACTTGCGGTGCACGGCTCGGTGAACGACGTTGCCGTTTGCGGCGCAAAGCCGCTTTGGCTGTCGGTGGCGATCATCGTCGAGGAAGGTCTTCCACTGGCTACCTTTCGCAGGGTGTTGGATTCCATCCGGGCAGCCGCCGATGATTCCGGCGTGACGGTCGTAACCGGCGACACCAAAGTGGTCCCTCACGGCCAGGCAGACGGATTGTACATTACCACAGCCTGCGTCGGAGAATTGATTGAAGGTTTCAACCTTGACGTTTCCCTGATACGGCCAGGAGATGCAATTCTTGTCAGCGGAACTATCGGCGATCATGGCATGGCCGTCATGGCTGCCCGTCACCACCTCTTTACAAAAGACGGTCCTGAAAGTGACACTGCGCCAGTTCACCGACTGATTGCTGAGATCGCGCCTTTTGCGAAAGATGTGCATTTCATGCGGGATCCGACCCGCGGCGGCCTTTCGGCCGTGCTTAACGAAATCGTTGATGATCGGTCTGTGGATGTAATACTGCGCGAAACTGAAATACCGATCAGCCCGCCTGTTCGTTCAGCTTCGGACATCCTCGGTATAGATCCTCTGCATTCGGCCTGTGAAGGCAGAATTGTTCTCTTCTGCGCACAAAGCGTGGCTGACGCCGTTCTCTCCGCGTGGAAAAGACTGCCTGAGGGCCGTCATTCATCGCGCATTGGGACAGTCGTTGAAGGTCGCGGCCGTGTGATCATGGAAACCTCCGCCGGTGGACGCCGCCTGGTGGATCTGCCCCGCGGCGAGCTTCTGCCGCGAATATGTTGATGAACCGCCGTGCATGAATTCTCGATAGCATATGGCATCGTCAGAGAACTTGAGTGTGTTGCGAGCCAGCACAAAGCACGCCGCATAATGTCAGTGACGCTACAGATCGGTCAGCTTTCAGGAGTTGATCCTGAAGCCCTCCGGCTTGCCTTCCCCCTCGCCGCCCGCGGCACAATCGCCGAATGCGCTAAGCTCCGTCTAAAGAAAACCCCAGCAGTCTTGAAATGCCATAAATGCGGCAGAAGCTCCCGCGCTGCCGGACAAACATTTGTTGCTGTCTGCGCACATTGCGCAGAAACCGATGTGCAAATAATTGCCGGAACAGAGCTTCTTATTCTGAAGGCTGAACTTGAGACGGCTGAAGACAAAACTTAGTATCCATTCAGATAATCAACAGGAGTGGTTGTCGAGGATCAGCACTGCTGCGAGAGCTCGTCTCTCGTTCTATTGAAGCGCCGCAAGATGCGGAGGATGGTTGGCATGAGCCAGAAGCATCGCCGAAGCTGATGGGCCGGAGCCGGTCCGAGGTTGTGTTTCCACCGCCGTCCCGCTCGACGGACGCCGTCGCGCCAAGCGCTGCCTGCCGTGGGGAGTCCGGCTTCATACCGGCGCTCAATCGCCATCCTTATTACGAAATATATTGTGAAGGCAACGAACACGCAGTGCATCTGCAGACTGTGGCAAAGGTGTATCGAGAGAGGATGGCGGAGCGGCTAAGAGATCTGCTTGTTCAGTCTGTCATTGGCTTTTCGCGTCTCTCTGGATGGAAAGGCCCTTCACATTCCTTGTTTGAGGACAGTAAAATGCTGCCACTACTCACCCACTATCTATCTGGAGAAAACAACAAGACAGGAACCATTCGTTTCCACCCTTGCCACGAACTGCTATTTCCAGACGCATATCCGCCCATGCGTGCAAATGACGGCACATTCTCAGAGGACACAGGCCAGGCAGATCATCGAAGCCCGAAAAAACTGTCCGCTGTATTGACGACACATTTCTGAAGAAACTTGCCTCGACAATCGTTATAGGTGTAGGAACTCCAATCGCGACGCGCACGGTCATGAGTTATCGGAGGACATATTCGATGAAAACCCGCCATGTCATCCTAACAGGAACGTTTGTCTCTCTGCTATTCCTGCTAGTCGGAGCGGATAAGCCAAACACTACGCCGGAAGAGATGGCGCCCTTGCGCGCAAAGGCTGAAAAGATCATGCGCGACGGCAACTTCAAGGATGCGCTCGATATCTACATGCGCCTTGCGCTCAACCCCGCCGATGATGCGGCTCTCGTCGGAACGGACATGATCCAGGCGGTGGCATGCATGAGAAATCTGAATAGATGGAACGAGACAGACGCATTCAGGGAAGAGGTGATCGCTGTTCACTCCAACAATTGGCGCCTGCTTTTTGCCGCCGCTCAAAACTACTACAACGATCAGCACTACGGCTTCATTGTGGCCGGCAAGTTCGAACGCGGCCACCATCGCGGCGGTGGCAGATACGTCAACAGCTTTGCGCGCGACCGGGTTCGCGCTCTGCAGCTCATGCGACGCGCAATGGATCTTGCCCAGGCAGCAAACAAGGACGAATTAGGCGCTTTCTATCTGGAGTTTGCAAGAATGGTAATGGGTTATAGCGGCCACCAGGAGGCCTGGAGGCTGCAGGACCTGACCGACATATCGAAGCTTCCGGATTACGAGGAGGGCTATGCCTACTATGGGAGCTCGCCGCGTGGAGCTCCAGTGGACGAGAACGGAAACCCCGTGTTTCACAAGCTCCCCGCGTCGTTCGATGAGGCTGCTTCCGACGGCGAGCGATGGCGATGGCTCCTGGAGAATGCGGCCACGGCCAACCCGAATATCGACTACCAGGTTCAGATCGAGTTCGCCAGTTTTCTCCATCAGCAATTCGGTGTTCAGACAATGGCATGGTACGGCTGGATGCCGGAGCCGGACGACGATAAAACCGACGAGTCCGGCCCATATGCTGTGCATACATTGAAGGACTATGAAACCATCGCAAGGCTCGCCACAGGCATCAGACGCTTCACCCTGCCCGACGAATTCAACCACATAAAAATATTCCAGAAAGTGGCCGACGAAGCAAAAGGCGGCTGGGCAGAAAAAGCTCTCAACACGCTTGCCCAGATTTATGAAAACCGCCGCCAGTACGACCGCGCCGTGGAATACTGGCGACGGAGCATAAAGCAGTGCGGCGATTCCAACAGTTGGAAGCAAAAACGCATCGAGCAAATAACAGGCAACTGGGGGCAATTCGAACCAACCCAGACGTTCCCCGCCGGCCGCGAAGCCACTGTGCTATTCAGGTTCCGCAACGGGAGGGCCGTGACGTTGACCGCTCATCAGGTTGATTTTCGAGCGTTACTCTCTGAGATCAAAGAATACCTGAAGAGCAACCCCAAGGAACTGGATTGGGAACGCATGAACATCCAGAACATCGGCTGGATGCTCATCAACAAGAAAGGGCAACAGTATGTAAAGGACAAGGTCTTGGAACGAGAGATACCTCTCGAGCCACGTCCAAATCATTGGGACAAGCGCGTCGCACTGGGCACCGGCCTCGCCAAAGCCGGAGTTTACATGCTCACAGCCACTATGAAAGACGGCAACACGAGCAAGATCGTAATCTGGCTTGACGACACGGTCATAGTCAAGAAGCCGGTAAACCAGCTGTCATACTACTATGTGGCCGACGCCGTAACAGGAAAGCCACTTAAGGGCATGACAATCGAATTTTTCGGCTTCAGACAGGAATATGTGGAAAAAACACTGGGACGGCACTACAATGTGCTGACCACAGCTTTCGCCGAACGCACCGACGAAATGGGACAGGTCTTCCTCAAGAAAGATGCCCTACCGCAGAATTACCAATGGCTCATCACCGCTACCGGAGAACCAGGGACGCCTCATGAAGGACGCCTTGCCTTCCTGGGATTCACAGGCGTGTGGCATCCGGACTATTACGATTACGAATACAATCAGGCCAAGGCTATTTTTATCACCGATAGGCCTGTTTACCGACCGAATCAATCGGTCAGATTCAAGGCGTGGGTCAGACACGCAAAATACGATCAGGAGGACGGTTCGATATTTGCAAAGCGCTCATTCCACATTGAGATCTATAACCCGAAGAGCGAAAAGGTGTTTGAAAAGGATTTCATCGCGGACGAGTTCGGCGGCTTCGACGGCGAATATGCTCTTCCGTCGGACGCAACGCTTGGAGTGTACGGAATGAGCATAAAAGGCGGCTCATTTGCCATTGGTGGAGCAACTTTCAGGGTCGAGGAATACAAGAAGCCGGAGTTCGAGGTGATGGTCGAGGCGCCATCCGAACCGGTGAAACTCGGCGAAAAAATCAACGCAACAATCAAGGCCAAATACTATTTCGGCGCACCGGTTACTGAAGCGCGTGCGAAATACAAGATTCTCAGGACATCCCATGCCGCGCAATGGTTTCCGGTGTGTTATTGGGACTGGTTCTACGGCCCTGGATACTGGTGGTTTGCATACGACTACGACTGGTATCCACGATGGAACGAATGGGGTTGCGCCAGGCCAATCCCGTGGTGGTGGCCTCGAAGAAGCACCCCGCCAGAAGTCGTCGCAGAAGCGGAAGTCCCCATTGGTCCTGACGGCACGGTGAAAGTTGATATTGATACCGCCCTGGCCGCCAAAATTCACGGGGACACAGACCATCGCTACGAAATCACCGCCGAAGTTACCGACGCATCGAGACGCACTATCGTCGGCCAGGGATCTGTACTCGTAACACGCAAGCCGTTCAAGGTATATGCCTGGGTCGAGCGCGGCTATTTTCGCGTGGGAGACACCATACAGGCCTTTTTTTCCGCCATCACTGCCGATAACAAGCCCGTCCGCGGCAAGGGCGAGCTCACGCTCTACTCGATTTCCTATAAGCCAAAGAAGGATGACGTTCTGCCCATCGAAACCGTAGTCAGGAAATGGGGCCTGGACACAGACGAGGAAGGCCGCGCTTCGATCCAGATTGCAGCTTCAAAAGCCGGACAGTACAGGCTCTCCTACAAGGTCACGGATGAGAAAAAACACACTATCGAAGGCGGATATGTGTTTTGCGTCATCGGCGAGGGATTCGACGGACGAGATTTCCGTTTCAGCGACCTGGAGCTTATCCCGGACAAAAAGGAGTACCAGCCAGGCGACAAAGTCAAACTCATGGTCAACGTTGACAAGCCTGATTCGGCAGTTCTGCTGTTCATCAGGCCGGCAAACGGCGTCTACCTGAAACCCGATGTGTTGCTCCTAAAAGGCAAATCTTCGATGGCCGTAATCGAGGTCACAAAGAAGGACATGCCTAACTTTTTCGTGGAAGCCGTCACAGTCCACGATGGCAAAGTATTCACTGACGTGAGGGAAATTGTGGTGCCTCCTGAAAAAAGGGTTGTGAATGTGGAAGCCAGACCATCGGCAGACACGTACAAGCCGGGCGCGCCTGCCAGGATCCAGGTCAGAGTGACCGACCTCGCTGGCAAACCCTTCCGCGGCTCCGCAGTGCTTACTGTTTACGACAAGTCGGTCGAGTACATATCCACCGGATCCAATGTGCCAGAAATAAAATCCTTTTTCTGGAAATGGCGCAGACAGCATCATCCGCAAAGCGAATCGAGCCTCGACCGCTGGTTTGCCAACCTCATCCTTCCCGGCGCGGAACCCATGCAAACAATCGGCGCCTTCGGTGCTTCGATCCCGGACGAGACTTATGAAGGCAGGGCCTCGTTTGGCGGCCGCAGAATGCATAGCGGCGTAGTCAGAAAAGCAGGCGGAACCAGGGCCAGGGCCATGGACAGCATAGAACTTGCAGCCGCTCCCATGGCGTCCCTCGCAGAGGCTCAGGAACAAGGTGAGGCCATGGACGCCGACCGTATCAGGGAGGCAAGGGAGGAAGGCATGGCTCCCACCGAAGGCGAAGAAGCGTCTGCCGTTCGGCCAACGGTGCGCAAGGATTTTGCGGACACCGCGTTTTGGGCACCCTCTCTCATAACCGATGAAAATGGCCTTGCGGAAGTTTCGTTCAATATGCCGGAGAACCTCACTTCATGGAAAATCAAAACATGGGTCATGGGTCAAGGAACAATCGTGGGTGAAGGCTTCGCCGAGGTTGCCACAACCAAGAACCTCTTGCTCCGCCTACAGGCGCCGCGATTCTTCCTGGAAAAGGATGAGGTTGTTCTGTCAGCCAACATTCACAACTACCTGAAGAATCCCAAGAATGTCACCGCAGCGCTGGAGCTCGATGGCGATTGCGCCCAGATAATCCAGAGCGTTGCCCCAGCCGTTCAGCGGATCGAGATACAAGCGGGAGGGGAACGCCGCGTTGACTGGCGTGTGAAGGTGTTGCGCGAAGGCGAAGTTGTAGTGCGGATGAAAGCCCTAACCGATGAAGAATCGGACGCAATGCAGATGAAGTTCCCTGTATATGTCCACGGAATGCTGAAGACAGAGTCATGGTGCCGCGCTATCAGACCCGACCAGCAAGCCTCAACAATAGAGATGAACGTCCCTGCTGAACGGCGGATCGAACAAACCGTCCTTGAACTCCGTTATTCACCCACTCTCGCCGGCGCCATGGTTGACGCTCTGCCGTATCTCGTCGAGTATCCTTACGGCTGCACCGAACAGACCCTAAACCGCTTCCTTCCAACCATCATCACGCAAAAGATACTCAAGGACATGGGACTTGACCTCAAGGCCATAAAAGAAAAACGCACAAATCTCAATGCCCAGGAAATAGGCGATGACCAGAAACGTGCCGCGGACTGGAAGAGAGTTGTCGGAGACTTGAAATGGAACGGCCAAACCTGGGTCGAACGCAATCCCGTGTTCGAGGATGAAGAAGTCGCCGATATGATCGCAACCGGCCTCAAGGCTTTGACCGCTATGCAGCTTTCAGACGGCGGATGGGGCTGGTTTTCCGGCTCGGGCGAAAAATCATACCCGCACACAACAGCCTATGTCGTCCACGGCCTGCAGATAGCAAAACATAACGGTGTGGCGCTGGTGCCGGGAGTGATGGAGCGTGGAATCGCGTGGCTCGAATCATATCAAAATGAGCAGCTCCGCCTGCTGAATCAGACCGCCAAGAAGATCTCTCCATGGAAAGAAAGGGCTGATAACCTCGACGCCTTCATTTACATGGTCCTCGTTGACACTGGCAAGGATAACGCGGAAATGCGCGATTTCCTTTACAGAGACAGGACATATCTGAGCATCTATGCCAAAGCCATGTTCGGACTTGCCCTGCAGCGCACCGGGCAGAAGGAAAAACTCGACATGATTCTGCGCAACATCGAGCAGTTCCTCGTTCAGGACGATGAGAATCAAACAGCATGG
>CALETX010000204.1 GCA_937920455.1 uncultured bacterium | reverse complement strand
AAAGCATCCCAGCCCATCGGTGAAAGGACGTTGTACCCCCGCATAAGCTTGTATCTCACGACAGCATCGCCAATGATGTAGTTGCGCCCATGTCCAACGTGCATGGTTCCAGAAGGATACGGAAACATATTCAGACAGTAGAACTTCCGGTCACGGCGTGATGTATCGCACTTGAACTGGCCTGTTTCCTCCCAAAACTTCTGCCATTTGGGCTCTATCTCTGAAAACGGGTATTTCTCTTTCATCTTTCTTTCGCTCCGGGAGCCTTCTGGGGTCAGGCAGGCCGCTCACTGCGCTGCCCTTCCGATGAATCTATTGTCCCGAAAATAACCGTCGAAAACCCTCCCATCAGCCGTTGTGTAAATACCACGGCCTGTCATCCTGTTATTACGCCACTGGCCTTCGTACTTGTCGCCGTCCGCAAAAAAAAACTTCCCTGTCCCCACCGATAAACATCCGTTTTGCCATGTTCCTTCGAGAAAGCCTCCATTGGCAAAAGTGTAGATGCCAAGTCCATGCATCTTATTGTTGACCCATTCCCCCTCATAGCATTCGCCGTCCGGAAACCTGTATATTCCCCTGCCGCTCTTTACCCCGCGCAGCCACTCGCCATCATAGGACTCCCCGTTCGCAAAAGTCATCACACCGCGTCCGTGCATCTTCCCGTCTATAACCTGACCCCTGTATACCGAGCCGTCACTGAAAGTAAGTGTCGCCTCCCCGGTTGTGATGACAGGAGAGGGCGGCCCAGCCACGTGAGTTTCCGATGCCTCCCTTTCAGACACAAGGCGATCAATCAACTCGCTTACAGTTTTGCTCCTCACCATGTGCAGAGGAGTGTTACCGTTCTTGTCCTTGGCGTACAGGTCGGCCTTGTTCTTCACCAGCAATTCGATTATGTTGGTAGCGTCGGTTGCGATGGCTTTATGTAGCGGAGTCGTTCCATCATTCGCGGCACCATTTACGTCTGCCCCTTTTTCGACAAGCAGTTTCACCATATCGAACGCGGAGCCGTTCACTGCCCAGTACAGCGGCGTGAATCCTCTCTTTGACCTGGCGTTTATATCCGCGCCTGCCTCAAGTAACATGCGGGCCACTCCAACCGCATTGGTATTCGCAGCCCAATGCAATGGTGTGGAGCCGATGTCCGTGCGGGCGTTAACATCGGCCTTGTTCTCCACCAGCAGTTTGACCCCTTCGGAGAAATGGGTAATAGCGGCCCAATGCAGAGCGGTTGCGCCGCCATTATCGCGCGAGTTGACCGCCTCTTGGTTGGTTGAAACGATTGCGCGAAGCTGACCGATGTCTCTAACCTTAGCCGCGTCATGAATCTCTCCGCCACATGACCAGCACAGGCACGCAGCTGTTATAAACGCGGCAGCACCGAGCCCCCACAAATTTGGATTTGCGACAATGCGCATAAGCTTGTGCAATACTCCAGTTGTGCCGTAACGCAACCTGTTGATACTATTAGCGACTCTCCTGCCTGACAACACCAAAAACCATAATAAAATCAGAGCCATGACTGCGTCGAAAAAATCGGAGTGGCGAATCTGACGGCCAACAGAAATTTTGCATTTATTCCGGCTACCTGCGAAATATCCTTCTGTTGTGAGCCATGGCCACTACTTCTGGGAGAGGTCTGAAAAGCGAATAGTCTGCCAGACAAGCCAACGACCGCAACTCAACGTCAATGCCAGCCTCATGAATCGCAGCCATGGCGTTCAGCCCGCCTATCACAACTATGCCAGCCCGGCCATCGGCAACAGGTATATCCATCAATGGCCTGTTGGGCTTTCCTATTGCAAGCATTCCACCAAGTCCCCGCTGAGTCATCATCTTGTGGATGCGCATGACAGCGTCAAGTGCGGCCGAAGGCACCTCTCTAAAACTGGCGCCGACGATGCCGTTGCCGCTCAGCGCGCATTCGGTCGTGCGAGTCATCCCAGCGCGAATGAATGCCTCCAACGGGTCCACTGTTGTGCCGCCATACTCTATAAGCTCAACAAATCTCGCGGGTTGACCGTTCCTGATCTCTAATAGGCCTCCGAATCGCGACACAACCGGTATCCTTTCGGAAAGCAAAATTCCGTTCAGCGTTACGCTGCAGACGGTCGCTATACACACCATGTTCTGCCGGATAACTAAACTACCAATCTTCTCTCCTCCCTCTGCCAGGAACATCCGGTCACTCATCGCCAGCTTTGCCTCAAATACTGGACCCATTGCGAGAAACGCCCTGCCCAAATCTCGTTTGTTAATTACGCCGACGTTCGCGATGATCGTTCCCTCCCCTTTCCTCAGATTGAAATTCATTCTGTACCCGAGAGTATCCACCTTGGCCGCAATAAATCCTATTTTATCCAGAACGTTCGCATGGGCCAATTCCTCCTTGCCTTTTTCCGTCAGGGTCCTCCCCCGCCTTCTGCTCACGCGATGAGTGAGGCCTTCGTTGTCCAGTTGGAGAAGATAGAAACGTACCGTCCGTGGTCTTACACTCAGACCCATAGAATAAAGTTTCTCGGCTATGCGCGAAGCCCCAATAGGCTCCTCCGCGTCTTGAAGCGCCTTCAGTATGGAAACCTTTATGGCATCCCCTTTGGTTGTCACGTCAGCCTCCAAATCTCTTCCAGCAAGCACTATCCTGCCAACGCGCCATTTGCAAGATTCACCACTGAGTGATCATGATTACAATTTTTTTTCGCCCTTTTGCCAGATCGGCAGCATCAAAATACTGCCGATTAATGCCGGACGCTGGTTACTGAATACGGCATGTTTGCCGTTTTATCAACTACGCAAAAATTGTGTCACCTACTAAAACATTGATTTGTCAGCAATAACTCATACAGTAAACGGCCAGTTATTGCCTTATGCGTCAAAACAATAGGGAGATGGAGAAATGATGAAAGAAATAAATCAAATACTAGAAACTGTCCAAAAGCGAAATCCTGGTGAAACGGAATTCTTGCAAGCCGTGGGGGAAGTTTTGGAATCACTTGAGCCCCTCCTGAAACGGCGGCCTGAGTACATCGAAGCGGGAATCTTGGACCGCATAGTAGAGCCTGAAAGGCAGATAATATTTAGGGTTCCATGGGAAGACGACAAAGGCCGCTGCCACGTAAACCGT
>CALETX010000203.1 GCA_937920455.1 uncultured bacterium | reverse complement strand
AAGGGGATTTTTCCGCAAAGAACGCTGTTTTGGGCAACACCGCCGGCAAGACACAGCCGGCGGACGCCGGTGCGTCTGTAGAGTCCTTCGAGCACGTGAAAGACCACCTCTTCAAGAGCAGCCTGCAGACTTGCGGCGATGTCTTTGTGACGCTGTGTTATTTCCTCATCAGGACTGCGCGGCTTGCCAAACTCTTCGATGAACCGCCCCGAAACGTATCCGACAAATCTTCCGGGACTGTGCTGGACCGTGAAGTAGGAACTGTCCAGACGGTAAGTGCCGTTCGGAAGCAATTTCACCATCTTCCTGAAGCGTGGCAGATACGATGGCTCGCCATACGCGGCAAGACCCATCACTTTGTATTCATCGCCCGTATTGAAACCCAGAAAGTTAGTTACACACAGGTATAACACTCCAACCGAGTTTGGAAGCTCGATCCGTCCGATTTGAGACAGTTTGTTTCCTCTGCCGTGATACATCACGCTCGTTGCCCACTCCCCACGGCTGTCAATTGTCAGAACTGCCGCTTCGTCAAAAGGCGAACAGAAAAAGGCGCTTGCTGCATGACAATGATGATGAGGAACAAAATGAATTCGCGCGCGGCTGCCGCTAACTCTGCGCAGCCTTCTCAGATGAAATACGTACCACGCAGTGTCGCGCAGTTCTTCAAGAAGAAATCCGGCCGAATACGCCGGATGCAGCGGCGCATAAAAAAGCCGTCGCCCAATATTCCTGAGGGAATCAACGCTCCACGGCCGCCAGTAGAAAGCCAGATGGTCAAGGTCTGCCGGACCGATACGGCCGTACTCCAGACAAAAATCAATAGCTTTGGCAGGCCATCCCTCCTGGTGCTTCCGCCGACTAAAGCGTTCTTCTTCGGCTGCGGCAGTAATCGCACCGTCACAAATCAGAGCCGCCGAGCTGTCATGACTGTATCCGCCTATGCCTAGAACATTCATAGCCGCGGCTCAAAGTGCAGCCATCTTGCTCTTTCTCTCCTTAATCATCATGAGCAGCTCCGCAGTCCGACGTTCCCACGTGCAGTCTTCCACGCTGCGGCTCAGCGCAAGTTTCTCCTCCAGAGATAGCGGTTTCTCAAGCGCGCGTCTGACAAAAGCCACGAACTGATCACTGTCTTTCGCGATAGCTACGCCAGATCTGACGACCTCTGGAATAGCAGTCGAGACCACCGGACAGCCGGCGGCCAGCAACTCATAAAGCTTTATAGGATTTACGGCGCGCGTCAACTCGTTCACCACAAAGGGAATAATCCCCACTGAAAAACGGGCCACATATTCCGGTATAACGTTGAACAGCCGCGGTCCCAACAGCATCACGTTTCGCGCGCCTTTCAACCTCCGCGTGTCAACATCGGCGTCTCCTATCAGCGCCACGGTTGCAGCGGGATTTTCGTTGGCCACTCGTAGTATGAGATTCTGGTCAACCCACTCCGAGATCAGACCAATAAAACCGACAACAGGCCCTCCGGGCATGTCCCCCGGCGGAGGCACTGACGCGCCTGCAGCCGCCCTGCGCAGAGGACCGGCAAAATGGCCGTGTTTGACTCCGTGCGGAAGGTATCGCACATCTTGACTGTGCCTCCTGCATCTGTCCTCCAGGTCGCGGGAAGAAGCAACAACGAAATCCGCAGCCGCACAGCAAAGACTATCGCATTTCGCCATGATCTGAGAATCATAGCGACCGAAAGCGTCCCAGCGATCCACACAATGATACACCGCCAGACCCCGCGGACCTGCCAAGCTCCGCCAACCGCCCAGCACATCGTGAAATGTGGGAACATAGTTGATGAGAGTTGGTTCGGAGAATCCGAGTTTCACCATGACGCCCCTGGTGTGCGCCATGACAAGCCTGGCGTTAAGCCAACGTATCGCCGAAATACGCGGCAGAGGCACAATGAAAGGAGACACAATCCATAAAGAGCTCACCGCGGCGGCCGGTCTGGCGCCAAATGCCGCATACGTAAGCCTCCGCAAACCTCGCCGCCAGTCACGAGTCGAAAACACGCTCGGCCGCCGCATTCCGGCGCCCTCGATCCACAGCACTCTGTGCCCTGAGGCGGCCAGCGCACCCGCAAGATGGTGCTTGCTCGTTGGATTGGCTATGGCAGCCGACCACGAATTTGCCAGCATCACGAAGTCCATGGTGTCAACCTGCACCGGACAAGCATGCCGGCCACAATAACTGTTCGCAGTCGGCCTGCCACGCAAAAACCGGCTTTTTCGAGCCCGCGTCTGCTTGCGAGGTTTCCTGGTTCCGTCTCGGCATAAGCCCTTGCGCAGCGCCCCCTGATATCAGAGCACATTGCCTCTAGCATGGCCGGATATATACCCCGCCCCCGAAACTGAGGCAAAACCTCGAACTCGCCTAGATAGACGACGTCATGGTCCATCCTGAGCCTGGTGAGCAGCGGACTCTTTTCGAACAACCATCCAGCCGCAACAGGCATTCCCTGGAATGTGGCCAGATAAGCAGTCGCTCCCTTTCGCCCGAAATTTCGAACCGACCATCCTGTCCCTGTTGCCAAGAGCTTTGTCAGAGCATCAGGGTCGTCCAGGGCGACCGGCGTTATCCGAATGTCGGCTGGTGGCTCGATCGTGGAAGGTTTATCCGTAGCTCGAATGTAGAGAATCGTTTCTCTAACGCAGAGCAGCCTTTGCCTTAGAAAACGCACTCCTGTAAAAAACGCTCCGATGGTCGTCCCATGGCCAACGCTCCGCAGCCCCTGCCAGAGAAAGCGCACCCTCTGCAGGAAAAACTTTAATTTCCACGATATGTCATCCCGAATCACAATTACAGCAAATCGCCAAAACAGACGATCTATCCTGGACCTGAGCCTTTTAACAAACAGCTTTCGGTCGGCATTAAAGCAGTCTTTCATCCGACCGCACACCCACCACACGCAAATGGCTGGCCGCAGTTCCACCGGCAACGAACATCCGTATCCCGGGCGAAAATAGCTGCACCACCCTTTCTCCTTGCCGGCCAGATTTTTTCTGAAAGAGTCGAACAGATAGAGGCGGTAATCCGCCGGCGGCGGCACTTCAATACCAGCTGCTTCCTGTGCTATTCGATCATAAACATTGAACCTGCTGAACGAGCCAGCACAACAGCCGGCTTCGCAACCCACACACATCCGCAGACCGTCGAAAAATGCCCTTGCTGAGCGATACGCTTCAGTAAGCTCCGCCTGAACTTTTTTCAGCTTTGCGCGCGTTTCGGGCCGCAATGGCCCGGAGGCAAGCCTTCTTTCAAGCCAAAGCAAAGCGAGCATTCTCAGAAAAAAATGTTCAATAACCACTATCATGAAGCGCTACATCAAGAGACGGAAATTCCGATGACGCATGAATCGTCTCAGTCGGGCAAGACTTTCTGTCCCGAAAGGAAGGCTTAGAAACGATCGCCTCGCCAGACGCCTCGTCACTCCGGCAATCCTGTTCACCAGGAACAGGCTAAGAAGAGGCGCCGTCCTTCTGACAATCATGAGGCTCGCAACTCGAATAACATCAGTGGCCAAGGCGGCTTTGTACTCCGCTTCGCCTTCGCCAAAGTCAATCCATACCGGCGGATCTTCCTTTTTTAGAATTTCCATAAGACGATAAAGCAAAATCGTGCCGGGCGAAAATGACGCCACAGTCGGTTCATATCCTACATCCTCATACACAAAGATACCATTCCCCTGATACCCTAACACAAAGGCCACAGGAGTCTCTCCCGTTGTCATAAGAAAACTCCTGAGCCAACCCCGATCGCAGATTTCCTTGAGGTTCACCACACTGAAAGTTCCGCCGCGCCGTAGCGCCTGCCATCGCCGCCTGGACATCAGGTGTTCGATCTGCGCTTGAAAGTCCAGCGCTTCTCTAAACGAGCGAATCTCGCGAATGACAAGAGGACTTGCCATTCTCCTTTCAAGAGCGCGCTGGCGCCCGTAAATCTTCCGGAGAGTACGCGCGGAACGGGTACTCACGCTGTCGGTCAGTCGCAACCGATAGTGAGGAATATCGTCATTATTCAGATGGGCAAAACTTTTACGACTATTGGAAGAACTCTTTTTAACTGTGTCAATCAAGCAGAGTTGAAAGTGGTCAAACCAGATCGCATCCACCTTCTTTTCAGCGTCGAGAATATTATCCCATAAGACGGACATCGCCAGCTCATCCATTCTCTCGCCAAGCATCTCCCCACCGACGACCTTCAGCACATTCACACTCAGACCCGGCATAACCTCAAACCTGTTGCGCACTGTCGGCAACACACACAGATATTTCCCATCATCACCCCTCCACGAAAATACTCTGCCTTCCAATTTCTGTTTCATTACCCCATACCACTCGGGAGTGCCGGTAAGACCGCGCCAACAGCCCGTCTCCTGACACTTGGTTTTCCAGAAAATGATCAAATCATCCGGAAGATTGATTGAGTCATAGATCTCGATCCTCATTTCTAACCGATCCGTAGTCTGTCAACCCACTACCTGCTGAATCATCCGGAGAAGCGTCCATGCGCAAGAGAGGGTTATTTCTGGCCTGCTCTGCTTCGCCACCAGCTTAGGATCGCAATCCGCCATGGTTGACCATTCCAGAAAAGAGCCGGCCTCAACGTAGTTCACGAGCCATTCAAGCCTACGACAATTTTTCACGACCGGCGTGGCGCGGCCGTTGCGCCAAGCAAAAAACTCGCGCGGATGGGTAAAAATGCATGCCGTCGAATAGCCGGCGCCTGCCATTTTGCAGAGGCAAGACTTCAGTTCCAATATTCCTACAGCGCATATTTCAAGATGCCTGTATCTGCCGTCGAAAATCGGCAAAGGACTGCGGAAACACGAGACTGGAACGTCAATGATTCCGCCATGCTCGCAGACATCATTCTTGACAGGGAAAACCTCATTCAGCAGGGATCGCGTCGAACGTTTCGTGTCAAGGTCGCGATTTGAACCTTTCAAAATGCCGACTCTGCGCATCGCCTCAAGAGTCGCCTCGTTCGCAGCCATATCCCCGGCCCGAAACGCGACGATCGTGCGCCCACAGGATGTTAGAATACGTAGACCCGTCTCAAGAAGTCGCTCTTGCATGTCAGTGTCATGCAGGTGCAGTACGTCGGAAGTATCCCTGTAATCAGCCAGCCGCGCAATGGCGGGGTGCACATGAAGTTGCAAGTCCTGTCCGGCTTCGCCTATCCTGGCGGACATCTCCTGCAGCGGCCGCATTACCCATCGCGTAGCGCCCAATGCCTCCACGAAGAACGTTGCCTTTGCCCCACTCGCCTGTAAGACCCGCAGAATGTATTCAAGCCCCAAACCGGAACCATACACTTCCCGCTCATAATCGCCGGAATAACATTCCACGTCCACAGTGAGAAAAACTTTCAGCTTTCGTCCTGAATAACCTTGCTTTTCAATGCTGCCCATTATTCTT
>CALETX010000202.1 GCA_937920455.1 uncultured bacterium | reverse complement strand
CGTAGAGGGTAAGGACATCCTCGGATGGGGCAGGAAATCCTATACTTCGCTCATGGAGGCGAAGGCCGGCGGTGAGGGGTATGATGCCGCCGACATATGATCCGACAGGAAGATCCACCGTCTTGTTTGTCTGATCGCCATCCTTCAATCGGCCGCCGACGTAGACGCGTGACAGTTGAGCCGGAGGTTTGTCTGGGAGGATGATGAGGTCGTTGGTTGATAATGCAGTGGCGATAACCGGAAACACCGGCGATCCGCCGGCCGGCTCTACGTCGCGTTTCAGCCTGATTTGGACTCTTGCCAGTGCTACAGCAAAAGTGTTGTTCTTGGGCATGGGGTAAATAGTTTGGAGTTGGCCTTCTACAAAATCTGCAGGTCTCACGGCGTACACGGGCTTGGCATCACCGCCAATTTTCTCCCAATCCGTGTCCACATACTTGGTTGAGAGATCCACATCCATTATCTGCGCATGGTTGGAAAAGAACGGGAAATCGAAGATTGGGCATGGATTGCCGCCGCCATCGCCGAGCCAGGCAGTTCCACCTTCGCGCGTGTTGCGGAGGGGGACGGCATAACCTCCGAAGCCAGGCAGATACCAGCCCGTATATATATACATGGATCCCAGCCAGTTCTGGCGGTCGCCACAGCGCAGTCTCCAGTTACGCGTCACGGTCCGTATGCCTGGCGAAATGACCCGCCTGCCGCGGGTGTCGGTTGCCAACAGGAGGTATTCGCGCTGCCGGTCATGGAAGCCGTCAACGAAGGTCTTGAACACGGACGCGTTTGGGCGCCAGCGTCCGGCAACTTCAAATCCGTCATACAACGTAACATCGGTAATCGGAGCGTCATTCGTTACTCCTATGAGGAGGCGGTAATGATCACGATTCTCTTCCGGCTTACCGAGATCCTTATTGAGAATGCTCCAACCATCAAGTATGGGACCTTCACTGATGAAGTACCGAGCGGGACAGTCAAAGTAGTGAGGCATAGCAAAGCGAAAGTACTCCACTGCAGAAGGCAGTCTGTCGCCTGGCAATATTTGCTGGAAACCTGTTTTGGCCGCTTTTGCAACCTGGTCGGGGCCATCGAGTTCATGGGCCACTAGTGGGAAGGGATTGGAATCTGATCTTACTGCCCATTGATAGGCGTGAAGTGCGTCATCAACCAGCCGTCCGGATCCGTCATAGGTATAAACGGTTATGCCCTGATAGTGCTTGTACATTTTCGGATGCAATGGCGAACGGCCTGCTCTGTGGACACTGGCAAGATGACCGTGCCAACCTAAGGACAACATCCTGACTGCTTCAAGTTTCTTTCCATCGGCTGTCAGCCAGTTTGGGTCTGGAAACCTGTCTGTGCAGAGTACGAGATATCGTCCGCCCTGAAAGTCAGTGATATCGAGGCCCGGCATGCATACGAACTCATCGTCTGAGTTTGCCTTGCAATCTGCCACCAGGTAGTCCCACTTTGTCTTATCCATTCTTTCCAACGGCTCACAGAAGATCACTACCGAATATCCGGATTTCTTCGCCGCTTCGCGATATTCACGCACAGTTCCGCGGCCACCGCTGAGACTCGTCCGTGGGCCGATCAACGCCTTGTAGAACTTCACATCTCCTGGCACGGCAGGATCGGGATGCTCGTCATAGTAGGGGCGTCCTTCAACCCAGGTGGCGATTACGCGGTGCTTCCACGTTGGCGGGGGCTGTGCGGTGTGCCAGTCAATAACTTTGTGGGTCTCTGGCGGCGGCGACTGAGGCGGAAGTTCCTTCTGGCCGGATCCGATACCGTTCTTTGAGCTGTTGGCAGCAAGGAACCTGCATGTTCTGTCAAACAGTTTTGCGAACTCGCTGGGGCGGCCGTCCTTTTCTCCGTAGAGAACGATGCCTGCGATGACGCCGGTGTCGTTTTCTCCGATGTTCGGTTCTTTGGACCAGGCATGAGTGAGTGTGTAGTAGGAATGAATTGCGCTCACAGCAAGCAGGCCCTTTCCTATCTGACGCAGGGCAAAGATGGAGTTATGTGTTGTGAGCTGGTCACCAACGCGGCTGTTGTCGAGCGCCTGGTGGGTTCCCGAACCAGGCTTGCCAGCCGCAAGGAGAGTCCACTCACTGCCTTCGGTCACAAACGGCGTCGTCGAATAGGCATGGTCCCATCTGAGAACATTGATCGGATAAAGCAGCGCCGAGAGGCCGGCGGTTATTTCGTGGCCGGGCAGGATCTGCCCGGCTGCGTATGCGCCCTTCGTTTCAGCCGCGTGACGGAGTTGCTGGGGTATGTATCTGACCGAATACGGCTTTAGAAAGGCGTTATAAACATCGGCATAGGCCTCTCCATGTTCACTCATGGCGGGCTGAAAAATCAGCCCTCCCCCATCGTAAAGATATTTGGAAACAAGATCGAGATTTGCCGCCAGGAGCGCGAGTTTTTCGCCGCCAACGGTGTACTGCTGGCCGGCAAAAGGAAGTCGTGTGAGCACAACCACGCCAAATTGTTTGAGATATTCCTCAGACAAACGGTTCGCAAAGGATGTAGCTGACACCCTGTAGCCGATTTCTTTTAGCTCGGTTTCATAGGTTGGGTCAATGGGAATTCCATCCGAAAGGAAAAGAATGGCAACTGGTCCGCCGTCAGGCGCTCCTTTGGTCGGATCTGCAAGCTCTGCCCATGCGGACAAGGCGCAGAGAAAAACGATGTAAATTCCAATATTTCTGATCATGGCTTTTCTCCCGTCATTTTGAAGAGTCGCTCGCGATGCCTGTGGAAAATGTACAACACAGACGCGAACGTAATCGTTCATAC
>CALETX010000201.1 GCA_937920455.1 uncultured bacterium | reverse complement strand
GCATCTCCCGCTCTGAAACGACGCATTGGAATATATCTGGGCACACGGTTTCCTCTCTCATCAATAGTTGACTCAACGAAGCACGCGCTAAGCGTGGCGTCGTGGAATGTGGCAGTGAGCGATGTCTCGCTGACCTGCCGTTCCTTGGTGATGAAACGAGGATCCTCATATGAAATCACTATCCTGTCGCCCGGCACAATCTCCAGGGTGGAGTTTCTCTTCAACGTCATTAGATCCTGCGCCACCGGCAAAACCTGCCGCCCCGAGACGTCGGTCAGGCTGATCTTGCGGATTGCCGGCGCATCGGTCTCGAAGTCCAGAATCCAGAGTTTGAGCACGCGGGCGCTGGAAGATTGTGGGAACTCTATGTTGAACTCATTAGCGCCATCGTCAGCATTAATGACTGCAGGCACGAATTTGACGGATGCCGCCAGTTCTGGATTCTTGTGCGCGTCAAATACATCAGGCGTGCATGCTGCTATGTAAGGCGCTTTGAGGATATCGTGCTGAATTTCAAAAATGGGGTTGGCGTTCCTCTGCGCACACATGTAGACGTCCAGCCTGTGAACACCCTTGGAAAGCGATCCGCTATATTCCAGTGCATTGCGCGGATCTTTGCCGGGTTGGCCATCCACAGTTATGAAATACTTGATGTTCTGAAGCCTGTTTTTGGGATCAATTCTAAAAGTGCGGACCTGCCGCTTCTGCATAGTGAACATTCCGGAGATGCGCACGACGTACCAACTGTCAACTCCCTGCTGCGAGAGGCCCAATTTATCCGCGTATCCTCCCACATTCCCGTCCCATTGAAGGGACAGCGGACCAGGAGTAACGATGAGTTTCTGGGCTCCTCGCACTTCATGTCCAACGTCAAGATAGTGCCTGAATTCTTCCAGGTTCTTCGGTGGGCCGTTCACTCCCGCGTGCCTCACAATTTCCATGCGCAGCGCCCCGTCCCATTCCGGCAGATTCTGTGGCCATGCGCCCACAGTGGTGAATTCCTTTCCGTTGACCGATACTTGGAGCAGGAATTTCTTGAGATGGCGCCCAGGGACATCCGCCGTCAGGCTCATCTTCCCAAGACGAATGTTGCTGTTCAGATCCACGCTGAATATCTTGGGCCGCTGATTGTCCGGCAGACCCACCCATCCCTCATAGCCCCCAGCAGAAATGGTTTGGTTCGGGTCCCTCCCTTCCGTCATATCAGAGGCAAACGCAGCCGCCGGCGCCGAAAGCGTTGGGATTTGACCCTCGAAGATTCCAGAGTATGGAGTTGTCTCCACGAGATCAAATGCGTCTATCCGGTCACCGCTGGATGATGTCACCTTGACGGTGATAGCGTCCCTATTGGTTGAAACATTCTGGTCTGGGTCCACTACCCGCACATTGATTTTGTTTCCAGGCTTGATCTCGTTGTCCCGCCGCACGGTGCTCAGGGCAACACCCGCCGCAGCGGCCTCCTCAAGTTTCATCCGCGAACGAATCAACTCTTCAAGCGCCCGTTCCTCCTGCTCCTCCTTGCTCAATATTTTGCCGGAGGAGGCGTATAGTTCGGCGTCAGACATCACGCGAATTTCGGAAGGGACCGATTCGGCGATTTTGTTCGCCTTTTTGAAGCGATCAGAAAAATCATATCTGACAACATCCCTACCCAGAACCTGCAAAATCCTGTCGCCCTTAACGACCTTTCCCATCTCGGTCATTATCTGACCTTCGAACTTTGTCTTGGAATCACCGAAAGGAAGAAGATTGAACACTTCCTCATCGCCGCACTCGCTCCAGACTCTAACTTCGATGTCAGAGGCTCTGCCAACAACGGCCAGATTTCTGTCCTGAAGCTGCACCTTGAGCGCCTTCCCAGGCACTATGGTCTGCTGGCTTGACGAAAGGCCTACCTTTACCTCCGTGGCTTCTATCAGCTTCTTCATCTTCAGATAGAGCTGGCCTTCAAGAATCCGAGCATTGGCGTGGTTGATATCAACGCTAAACACCTGGTCGAGATACCGTCTCGATTCAGGGTATTCCTCCTGGTCGTACTTTATGAGTGCAAGCTGGTAATTAGCCTCGGCTTGAAGGAAGGCGTCCTTACGCCGCGCAAGCCTTTCAAGCCTGTCCAAGGCCTTGTCGAAATTCTTGGTGAGACGATCCACCTCGGCAATCTTCAGATCGGCCTTCCTTTGGGCGAGAGTCCCTTCAAACTCTTTGGCAACCGCTATTCGCTCGTACTGCGCTCTGGCGCGAGGAAACTCCTGCCGCGTGAAAGCAATGTCCGCGTAAGCGAGCAAAAGTTGAGCGCGACTCTCCGGATCAAACCCCTGCGGCGCTGAATCCATCCATTGAATGAGCGTCTGGGCAAGTTTTTCGGCTTCGTCGTAGGCAGCAACTTCTGTCAGCTTCTGTAAAACCCAGATACTGAATGCCGGATCAAGTTCCTTGTACTGCGAAGATAAAAGGTTCTTATGGTTGAGATAAGCCTCCCATGCGCTATCAAACTTGCCAGCCATGAAATCGGCCTGGGCCGCAAAAATGGGGTAGCGAGGATCACTGCGATCCACTGGGATAGCAGCTCCGGCCGTGGTCAGAGATTTGGCACGGACTGCCAGGAGAATATTCCTCAAGTCCTCTGCAATTCCGCTGCCGAGCAGTTCGGTTCCAGCGGTACTGTATACGGCCGCAATATCAAACTCTCCTCCTTCTGCGAGGGCGGCGGCATGACCCGCAAGCTGTCTCTGAAAACTGCCATTGTTGGTATCCCTGGCGATTTTCCAGAATACTGGCGCAAGCAGGAAAAGCTCCTTTTGCCGTCCCTTCGCAACCATGCCTTGATGAACGACATTTGCCGCATCCTCAAGACACCACCCCCCCGGCCATTGCCACGGAACAGAAACCGTGAAAATTCGCGTCAGCAGGGAAAGCTCATCGTCCGTCAGGTCAGACGGTTTGCCCAAAGCCGCAGCCTGCTGCACATACGGCGGATTGACGCGCGCCGGGCATGACTCTGCCCTGTCCAAATACGTCTTTATCTGAGTGAAAAACGCCTTTCGGTTCTCAGGCTTTCCAACATCAAGACGATATCTGGTCTGCCACCGCCCCATGGCGTACTCATCGTATCTGGTCTTTCCATAGCACGAATCGAGCTTCCCGAGCATTTCATCACGAATGGCATCATCAGCCCCAAGCGCTCTGTACTGGGCGTCCCAGAATATGCCTGGCTGGTATAGAGCTACAGCCTTGTCATCGTAGCCGAACGGCAAAGTCTCATACGTGGCAATAATCCGCGCGGCGGCATTCG
>CALETX010000200.1 GCA_937920455.1 uncultured bacterium | reverse complement strand
TCTTTCAGAGTCTGAAGTCGGTGAAGGGCATCAAGCACGCATCTCTTGCGGCAGGCACCTCCGGCAGGCGTCTTCCCTGAGGCGGCGCGGTCGAAAATATGTCTATGGCGCCCAGTCATGGTTCGCTCGATCCGCTTCATGGCAGGAAAAAGTCGCAAACAAACGTGACTATGACGATTTCCACGTGACGGCTGTGCCGGAAGCGGGCTGTCTTTTCTTGTGCGCCGGAGCTTTTTTGCGTTGACAGACATTCAGTTGCGTGCTGGAAATCTGACGAGAGGCGGTTAACTGGCGAGGTCTGGCGTGTGGGCGTTCTGGAGACGGTCATGCTCGTGGCCAATAGCAGGAACCGGGAGGAGAACCGTCTGTTCGTCAGTGAAGGGAGTCTGGCATGTCAAAGACAAGAGTGGTCCTGGCGGTTGTCTGTTTGTTCCTGAGCGTCGTTGCGTTTGGTGACGTTGGGAGGGGGCGTCACAAGAAGGTGTACGTGGTGCCCAGATCTGGAGAGGTAAAGATAGACGGCAAACTGGGCGACTGGGATCTGTCGGGCCAGATCTGGATCTATGTTGTTTCCGAGACAGCTGAGATGCAGAGCGCCAAGTACGCCATGATGTACGATTCGGAGGCGCTGTACATCTCGGGGGACGTGCGCGATCTGACACCCATGATGAACCGGCACGATCCGGAGGTTGATCCTGACAAGGCGTGGGACGCGGATGTCTGTCAAATCTTCATGACGCTTGATCCGAGCCTGCCGTATCCGGTGTCAATGGCTTCCCATTTGGGAAACGAAACTGACAAGGCGTGCACTATGTTCCTCTGGTATTACACTGACAAGCGGGAGCCCAACCTCGTGGTTCTCAAGGCCATGACGTTCTGCAACGCGCTGAGGCCTGACCTTGGCGCGAGGGGGGTGATGCCTCGCAATGCGTATCAGGCCGCGTTTGAGAGGTCGGCTGATGGCAGGGGATATGTTTTCGAATACAGGATTCCGTGGAGTACGCTTGGAATGAAAGCCAGCAAGGCGGGAGATATCCTTTCTGGGACAATCTGCTTCTTCTGGGGAACTGCGGACGGTCTCAAGACAGCGGGTGGAGCCGCATGGGCGTATGATGTGATGAGCAGGCCTGGATTTCCGTTTCAGGCTTCCGACTGCTGGGGGAAGATAATTTTCTCAGAAAAAGGCAATCTTCCGTAAGAGCTTGTGGAAGAAGGTTTGCCGCCTGCGAAGCCGCTACCCCTTACGTTTGAGTATGAGCTTCCAGAGGATGCCGAGGTAACCATACAGCTTTCAGATGCCACCGGCCGGGTTGTGCGGATATTGGTTGCCCAAGCCGAGAGGCGTGGCGGTCGCAACATCGAACGGTGGGACGGACTCGACAGCGACGGCAAAGTGTTGAAGCCTGGCGAGTACATCTGGAAGGGGTTGTATCACAAGCCTCTCTCAACGAAGTTTATTCTATCGGCTCACAATTCCGGTCAGCCTCCCTACAAGACAGACGATAACACCGGCGGGTGGGGAGGGGATCACGGTGTCAGCACCACGGTTTGTCCCGCTGGCGACACAATGCTTCTGGCGTGGAACATATGTGAGTCTGGTTGGGGCATAATAAAAACCGATCTTGCAGGAAAAAAGATATGGGGGAGCAAACAGTCCGCCACGTATCTGGCCACGGATGGGAAACGAATATTTGCGGCTGGCGATTATGGCTACGAAGGCGGCAAGGTAGTGAAGGTATTTGATCTCCAGGATTGCCGTCCCTTGAATTACGGAAACGGAAAGCCACAGCTTGAGGCGCCGCCAGGTGGCGACGACGCCTCCAACGAAATTACGGGGCTGGCGTATCACAATGGCCGTATATACGTTTCCTACAGAGCCAGCAACCTTGTGTCTGCCTTTGATGCTGAGCAGGGAACCCTTGTTGGAAGCTGGCCGGTGCCGTCTCCCGGCAGGATGGCGGTGTGTCCGGATGGGAGTCTGGCTGTGATCAGCGGCAAAGATGTTGTGAGTTTCAAGGATGGGGTGGTGAAAACATGGATTCGTGAACATTTGGACGAGCCTCGCGGTATTGCTGTTGCCGCTGACGGCACCGTCTATGTTGCCAATGCGGCCAAGATGCAGTGCGTGTCGGTGTTCGATAAAGAGGGCAAATTCTTGAAGACCATCGGGAAGATGGGAGGTCGCCCGGCAAGAGGCAGGTACGAAAGCGACGGCATATTGGAGCCTGGGGGCATCGGACTGGACAAGAACGGGAGGCTATGGGTTGCTGAAACGCTTGACTCGCCGAAGCGTCAGAGCGTCTGGGACACCGCAACTGGAAAACTTGTACAGGAGTTTTTTGGCGCGAGCGCATATTTTGGATGGGCATGGGTGGACCCACGGCATCCAGATGAGCTTTATTGCCACAACGTGTTGTGGAAGGTGGATTTGGACACCGGATCATGCGTGCCTTACAGCACTATCTGGAGAGCGACCGAGCCGAACATGATCCGCGCGCCGACTCCAGACGGGTACGGGGGGCACTTCCGTGTGATTACCGCCCGCGATGGCAAACAGTTCGGATGGGGCATGGTTGACTACAGCCATATGCTCTACATTCGAGATGGCGACCTCTTCAAGCCATTTGCCGGGACCATTAGGGTGGCTTTCGGGCAATACGGAAGCGGCATTCTGTATCCGGTGATGAAAGAGATATACGAAAGGACAAAGGCCGACGCATTTTTGTGGCAGGATCAGAATGACGATCAAACTGTGCAGACGGAGGAACTGACTGTTTCTCCTGCGGGCAGGGGGGAGGTTGTTTTCAACTGGATTGACTAGGACCTGAGCGCATGGTGCGACGCGGGGTGGATTTACCGCCCGGTCGGGTTCGGGAATGACGGTCGTCCAATCTATGACTTCAGCAAGCAGGACCCGATCCCGTTCAAAGGCAACAACTCTAATGCCGGCTCTCTGTGGCTCGATCCCGACGATGGTTGCGTTTACACACTGGCACCCGGAAGAGATCCTGGCTTTGGCAAATGGACGCGAGATGGCAAGCTTGTATGGGGATTCGGAGGTGTGATCCAGTGGAACGAGGCGCTGAATCTCCCAATGATAAAGCCCGGCGCCCTTTACGGTCTTACGATGCCTCTTTGCATAGCCGGAGAGTTCACGGGCGCGGCGTGCTATTTCGGGCCCTACCACATTTTCACTCGGGATGGGATTTACGTTGGCATGGTCATGCGCGACGGTAGATCCGGCGGGCTCGGGCCGGACATTACCGCTTCTGAGGTTGTCACAGGTCAGCTTTTGAAGCCCGACGGTATGAATCGCTATTTCCTGCTGGCAGGCGATCAGGACGGCCGAGTCACAGAAATCCTTGGTCTTGACACCGTGAAGCGGCTGGCGGGCGGAAAGTACGTTCACAGCGAGGAATTCGCCGCTCTTGCCGCGAAGGCGCAGCAAGAGTACCAGGCAATGCTGGCAAAAGGTCGGCGTTTGGAAATAGTCCGCGGCAAAGCCAGCCTTGAGTCTTCAGGATATGTCGGCAAACTTCTGGACGAGAATCGCGGTTTCAAAGCCAGGGCGGCGTATGATGAGAAGAATCTTTATGTGCTCTACGATGTGTCAAGCCCGCATGATCTTGTAAATGAGATTTCAGACATAAAGATAATTTTCAAGGGTGGTAACTGTCTGGACATCCAGATGGCGACCGATCCTGCTGCTGACCCACAGCGAAAGGCTCCGGCGCCGGGCGATTTGAGGCTCCTTGTGACGCGGCAGAACGGGAAGCCCGTTGCCGTGCTTTTCAGGCCGAAGGTGCGGGATGTTAAAGGGGAAGCGATCGTTCTTTCTTCACCTACGGGCAAGGAGTCGTTCGACTCAATTCAGGCCGTGGAGAATGTTGGCCTGGATCTGGCAAAGACAGGGGATGGATTCACTGCTCTTGTGACGATTCCGCTCGAAGTTATCGGCTGGCTTCCAAAGCCTGGGTCCGAGGTTAAGATGGATCTCGGCTACATTTTTGGAAACGCATCAGGCAATCAGGCTGCGGCGAGGATCTACTGGGCGAATGTCAGCTTTTCCGCGGGCGTCACTCATGACATTCCCAACGAGAGCCGCATCGAGCCTGATCAATGGGGCGTTGCGGTGGTGGAATAGGCTTGGGCCGGCGGGAGAGGCGGCGCGGCGTTCACGCTCCAGGCTGGCCAAGGCGCTTGGATAGATCCGCCTTGTCAACGGCCTTGCTGACGGCCTCTTCTGCCGTGATTGTGCGCTGTTGGACAAGTCGCAGCAGTTCGTCGTTCAAGAGGCAGTTGCCACGGGCCTTGCCGGTCTGCATGGCGCTGACGATTTGATGCGTCTTGCCGTCCCGGATAAGGCTGGCGATGGCGACATCGCAAACCAGTATTTCCAAGGCTGCGATACGGCCTCCGCCGATCTTTCGGCAAAGCGTCTGGGCTATGACTCCGCGCAGAGTGTCGGCCAGGACGGATCTCACCTGGTTCTGCTGTTCGGCAGGGAACATGTCTATGATTCTTGATATTGAGCTTATAGCGGTGTTTGTGTGGAGCGTGGCGAGGACGAGGTGGCCGGTGTTGGCGGTTTCCAGAGCCAGTGCTATTGTTTCAAGATCTCTCATTTCACCTACCAAGACGATGTCAGGGTCTTCTCTGAGGGCTGCTTTCAGAGCGCGGGCGAACGAAGATGTGTGAGGGCCCACCTCCCTCTGATTGATCAGGCAGCTCTTGCTTTCGTGGACGAATTCTATTGGATCCTCCATCGTGATGACGTGCGCTTTTCGGGAGCGGTTTATGTGGTCAATCATCGCCGCGAGCGTTGTGGATTTGCCACTACCTGTCGGTCCGGTGACAAGAATGAGGCCTTTGGGATAGTCGCACAACGACCTGACTATCGGCGGAAGGCCAAGTTGTTCGATCGAGAGAATTTTGTCGGGAATCTGCCGGAAAACAGCCCCGACGCCACGGTGGTCGCAGAAGACATTCACTCGGAATCTTGCGACGTTCGGAATGGCGTAAGCGAAATCGGCGTCATTTTCCGACCTGTACTGCTGGCGTACTCGCTCGGACATGACCGGTTCGACGAGATCCAGGACTTCGGTCGGTCCCAGCTCAGGACAGTCTTCGATGACGCGCATATCTCCGTCAATGCGCCATCGCGGTTTATGGCAGGCGGAAAGGTGCAGGTCGGATGCGCCTTCGGCAACCATTCTTCTCAGCAGTTGATCCAGCCGTGGGGATTTGGACTCGGGTGGGGTCTGTTTTGAGGTTTGTGCTGGGGTTTTCTTTTCGGCAGTCAGGGACGCTCCTTTGAGTGCCTCGTCATAGTCGGTTGCGTCGAGCAAGAAAGCCATGATTTCCATTCCAGGGAGAAGCTGACGTATTGCGTTTATAACCTCAGGCGCCGGATCCTCGACAAATCCCAGTGAGATCACGTTTCCCTCGAGGGCAAGCGGAAGGACCCTGTGGCGCTGCAAAAAGTCGGGTGGAAGGAGAGACAGCAGGGCCATGTCGGGTTTCAGACCCTTGTCCCTGGCGTGAGGTAGCGGAATGCTGCGAGAAGCTGAATCTACTCTTTCGGCAAGGATGCGGCAGGTTATGAGGCCGAATTCGGGGAAGCGTCTGAACATTTCCGTGAAGAACGCTTTTTCAAATCTCAGAAGAACGGCATCGTAGCCGGCCACAACTGTGGCTGTTCGCGGTTTTTCGAGCAGAAGTCCTATTTCTCCAATTGTTTGAAAAGGGCGAATCTTGGCTATTTCGACTGGTTCATCCTTGCCTGGTCTGCAGACTCTGACGCTCATTTCACCCGAGACTACAAGATAGAAGCTGTCCGCGGGCTCGCCCTGGGACATTATTACTTCGCCCGGATCGTACTGAAGTAGAACAGCACTTTGCGCGATATGGCGGATAACCTCGCCGCTGAGTTTGCCAAACAAAGCATTCTGTGAAAGCTCGGTGACTACAGCGCTGACCATGTCGTTTGTTATGTGCGTCTGTTTCATGGTTTTCTCCTGATGCAGACCCTGGCTGGAGTGCCACCGTTTGGCCCGTCTATTTATCGGTGTTGGATCTCTGCATGCGCGTCAAAAGCATATCGGCGACGGCTTTGTGGCCATTCTTTCTAGCCATGTCAAGCGGCGTTGCACCGTCAACTGTTGTTGCATGGACATTTGCTCCTCTTTTCAGGAGGATGGATGCTGCGTTGGCGTGGCCGTGCTGAGCGGCACGGTGGAGTGGGGTAAAGCCGCGGAGGCTCGAAGCGTTGACATTCGCGCCTGAAGCAATTAGCTCCTCGATCAATGACGCGTCGCCTCGCGCGGCAGCGCGAAATAGAGCTCCATCGCTGCCGAAAAGCCAGGACTCAAGTTTCATTGCGCTTCAGATTTATGGGGTCAAGGCCACAACTCTTGTCGTAACTTTAACAAACGGCAGTAAGTCTTTCAACTATTCAACTCAACTTTTCACAGGTACTATGCAGGCGATTGGTCTAGATGAAAGTTGACTCTGTATGGATTTTCGGCACACTGCAGTGTGTTTAGTCTGTGGGAACCATGACGGGAGGAGACTGCAGCATGACGCCGGCTGACAGATTGTACACCAGAACGCACGAATGGTTGAAAGTTGAGGGAGACACGGCGCTGATTGGAATTACAGATCATGCTCAGGAGGCATTGGGCGACGTTACTTTTGTCGAGCGGCCGCCGATCGGACGCAAGATTGAAAAAGGCAAGGCATTCGGCTCCATAGAATCGGTGAAGGCGGCAAGTGACCTTTTTGCGCCTGTTTCCGGGGAAGTTGTGGAAACCAATGCTGAGCTGGAAAAAACGCCTGCGTTAGTTAATGAGGATCCGTACGGCCGGGGGTGGATCATAAGAGTGAAGGGATTCACACCAGCAGAGCTTGCGTCGCTTCTTGACGCGGGCGCCTATGAAGAGGGATTGAAGGAGGAGATGTGATGGGCTACGGCCCGGCGACATCGGAGCAAAAAGCCGAGATGCTTGCCGCGTGCGGGGTTCAATGTATAAGCGATCTTTTCCGTGACATACCCTCCGCCCTTGCACCGCGCTCATTCAATATTCCGGCCGCAAGATCCGAAATGGAGACGTGGTCCTTTTTCAGAGAGCTGGCCGGGCGCAACTATTCGCATCTTATCAACTTCCTTGGCGGCGGGTTTTACGACCATTTCATACCAGCGGCGGTTGATGCTCTTGTGTCGCGGAGCGAGTTTTACACCTCTTATACGCCGTATCAGCCGGAACTGTCGCAGGGAACGCTCCAGGCCATATACGAGTACCAGACTCAGATCGCTCGGCTTACTTGCATGGACGTGGCGAATGCTTCCGTTTATGACGGTGGCACGGCGCTTTATGAGGCGTGCCAGATGGCGCTGCATGCGACCGGAAGGAAAAGAGTTGTCATGGATGGGGGTGTCAATCCCATTTACAGGAAGATGCTCACGTCGTACACCGCAAATCTATCCATAGAATTTTCAGAGATACCTGTGAGCCATGGCCGCACCGACAGGAGGAGGCTTTTTGACGAGTTGAACGGCGAGACTGCGGCGGTGATACTGCAGAATCCGAACTTTTTTGGAGTGATTGACAATCATGCGGACGTGGTTGAGCACTGTCATGGCCGTGGAATTCTCGTGATACAATCGGTGTATCCGATTGCGATGGCTGTATTGAAGACGCCGGGCGAGATTGGCGTTGACATTGCGACAGGCGAGGGGCAGTCGCTTGGCGTTCCCCTGGCTTTTGGCGGGCCGTATCTTGGATTTATGGCCACGAGACGTGAGCTTATCCGGCGGATGCCGGGAAGGATCGTCGGGCGGACTGTTGATCGGTATGGCCGCGAGTCATTTGTGCTCACTCTTCAAGCGCGGGAACAGCACATACGGCGTGAGAAGGCGACTTCCAACATATGTACCAACGAGGCTTTATGCGCGCTTCGAGCGCATGTTTATCTCAGCCTGATTGGGAAGGAAGGAATAAAAGAAGTGGCGCATCTGTGCAGAGCGAAAACAGCCTATGCCATGGGGAGGTTAAAGGCCATAAAGGGCGTTCGAGTGATGGAAGCCAGTCCGGTTTTTAATGAGTTTGTGGCTGAGTTGCCAAGAGACGCTGGGGATGTGGCTGGCATGCTTGTTGAGCGTGGGATAGCGCCTGGGCTTCCGCTTGGCAGGTTTTACCCAGGCATGGAGAACTACCTGATGATTGCTGTGACCGAGAAGAGAACCAAATTTGAGATTGGATTGCTGGCTGAGTCGTTGGAGGCGGTGCTGTGGCAGTGATTTTCGAAAAATCGGTGCGTGGGAGAAGGGGTGTTCGACTTCCTGCGAGCGACGTTCCGGAGCCTCCACCACTGCCTGCGGAATGCCGGCGATCGGCTGACGCTGAGCTGTGCGAGCTCTCCGAACTGGACGTGGTTCGACACTTTACCTGGTTGTCGCGTCGTAACTACGGAGTTGACACTGGATTCTATCCGCTCGGCTCATGCACTATGAAGTATAACCCCAAGATTCTTGAGGATGTGGCTCGACTCGAGGGTTTTGCTTCGCTCCATCCGTTTCTTCCTCAGTTGAGGCATGGCGGCATGCTTGTGCAGGGGGCCTTGCAGGCGCTGTACGATCTTGAGCAGCTTCCATGCGAGATCACCAGGATGAAGGCTTTTACGCTGCAGCCACTGGCCGGGGCCCATGGCGAGCTTACGGGAATGATGCTGGTTGCCGCGTATCACCGCGACAGTGGACGCAGAAAGACTGAAGTAATAGTGCCGGATGAGGCGCATGGCACAAATCCGGCCAGTGCGAGTATTGCAGGTTTCCGGACAATATCGGTTCCTACAAATCCTGCGACAGGCATGCTCGACCTTGGCGCACTTGAAAGGCTAATGGGAGATGAAACTGCAGCTATAATGGTCACAAATCCAAATACGCTGGGTATTTTCAATACGCACATCAGGGATGTCGTAGAAATTGCGCATAAGTATGGCGCTCTTGTTTATTATGATGGTGCCAATCTGAATGCTGTTCTGGGAAAGTTTCGCCCTGGGGACGTCGGCATAGATGTTATGCACGTAAATCTTCACAAGACATTCGGCACACCGCATGGCGGCGGCGGGCCGGGGGCGGGGCCTGTGGGCGTTAGCGAGGAGCTTGCTCCGTATCTTCCTGTTTCCCGGGTGGTAAAGAGGTCAGACAACACTTACGCGCTGGATTATGACTACCCAAAATCCATAGGGTACATCGCCCCGTTTTATGCGAACTTTCTGGTGTGCCTGAAGGCGTATGCGTATATCCTTCTCCTGGGCAAGGAGGGACTTGTGGATGCGAGCGAAACTGCCGTTCTGAACGCCAACTACCTCATGACAGCGCTCAAAGAAGATTACGATCTGCCTTATAACCGGCTGTGCAAGCACGAGTTTGTTCTTTCGGCCAGGAAACAGGCGGAACGGGGAGTAAGGGCTATGGACATAGCCAAGGCGCTCATTGACGAGGGATTCCATCCGCCGACGGTCTATTTCCCTCTTATTGTCAAAGAGTCTCTCATGATCGAGCCTACCGAAACCGAGAGCAAGGAAACGCTGGACGCTTTCATCGAGGCTATGAAGAAGATCGCGAAGATGGCTGCAGAAGACCCGCAAAGCATTCTCCGGGCTCCTGTGTCAACGCCTGTCAGCCGTCCCGATGAAGTGAAAGCAGCGAGGGAGATGGATGTTGTTTACGCACGCACATGATGCTGCGATAGCGCCATGGAAATACGGATATGGAAACCGGATTCGACAACGAGAAATATCTGAACGAGCAGACAGAAGCGATACTTGAGCGCGTCGCTCGGTTTGACAACAAGCTGTATCTGGAGTTTGGAGGCAAGCTTCTTTTCGATTATCATGCGGCGCGAGTGCTGCCTGGCTTTGATCCGAATGTCAAGATGCGTCTGTTGCAGAAACTGAAGGACAAGGCGGACATCCTTATCTGCATTTACGCGGGCGACATCGAGCGGAAGAAAATCCGCGCGGATTTCGGCATCACGTATGACGTGGATGTTTTGAAGCTGATAGATGATTTGAGAGAGTGGGGTATTGAGACGCTGGCTGTGGTTATAACGCGCTACGAGGAACAGCCCGCCGCGCGTTTGTTCAAGAACAGGCTGGAAAGGCGGAGGATCAAGGTTTACACGCACCATCGCGTTGAGGGGTATCCGGCAAATATTGACATGGTGGTCAGTGACGAAGGCTATGGAGCGAATCCTTACATAGAGACCAAAAGGCCGCTGGTGGTGGTGACGGCGCCCGGTCCTGGAAGCGGAAAGCTGGCTACATGTCTCAACCAAATATATCACGAATACAAACGCGGTCTGAAGGCAGGATATGCGAAGTTTGAAACATTTCCCATATGGAATCTGTCCCTCAATCATCCAGTCAACATGGCGTACGAAGCTGCCACGGCGGATATAGGTGATTACAACGAGATTGATCCGTACCACTTGGAAGCGTTTGGTAAGACAGCAGTCAACTACAACCGCGATGTCGCTGCCTTTCCCATTCTGAGAAGAATTCTGGAAAGGATCATGGGTGCCGAGTCGGTTTACCGATCGCCGACGGACATGGGGGTGAATCGAGCGGGTTTTGGGATTGTTGACGATGCCGCTGTGCGTAGGGCCGCCTTGCAGGAGATTATCCGGCGCTACTTCCGATACGCTTGCGAATATGCCATGGGCCTGACGCACAAGGGTACGGTTGAAAGAATTCAGGCAATTATGGATAGGGCCGGATTATCTCCCAATGACAGGCCCGTTGTTCAGCCTGCAAGGGCGGCGGCCGAGGAAGGCCGAGTCAGGGGCAAGGGCAATGAGGGTATTTATTGCGGCGCAGCAATCCAGCTCCGGGATGGCGCGATTGTGACTGGGAAGAATTCGCCGCTGCTGCATGCTGCGTCGAGTCTTGTCTTGAACGCCTTGAAACATGTAGCTAACGTGCCTGATCATCTGCCGCTTCTTCCGCCGACGGTGGTGGAGGCGATAGGCCGCATGAAGGAGGGCGCGCTGCAAATGCGGCATATCAGCCTCGATGTTGAGGAAACGCTGATAGCATTGAGCATAAGTTCCGCCATGAATCCGGCGGCGCAAATTGCGCTGGAAAAGATTCAGATGCTGGCTGGATGCGAGATGCATCTGACGCATATCCCTACCCCTGGCGATGAGGCGGGGCTTCGGCGCATTGGAGTGAACCTGACGAGCGATCCCAATTTTTCTTCCAAAAACCTATTCACGGCTTGAGCTCGATGTTCTTATCAAGGAGCACGAAACAATTGGATCGGAGCGTTCGGTAAAGGGCGACAGCGCCAGGTTCCCGAGGTCTGCCGACCTTGTTCCGACTGGAACGGAGGAAGCAAAATGGTTTGCGGCCGCGTGGCCAGCCGCGATGTCAGGAACGTGGGTGATGGACCGCCCAATTATTGTGGAGTGGAGTCAGGGTTGGGGAATGCCGCAGATCAATCGCTTCATTGCCGGCGGGCCGCTGACATTAGCGGGCAGAGTGTTTGAACGCGGGTCGGGAACTCATGCTTACAGCGTGATCAGAATAAGGAGCGACAGGCCGCTCCGTGGTATTCGGGCGGTTGCAGGCCTTGACGACAAAACCGGGCCCCGTTTTGCGCCTGCAAACTTCGGTTCTCCAAAGCGTCTGATGTTCAGCATCGAGACGTCCGGAAGGGAAGTCTGTGGGTATTTCGTACTGGGCGCCGCTGCACGAAACCGGCACATGGGTAGTCGCATGAGGGGTATCAGGCTGGACACATACAGGGTGAGAAGCGCCTGCGGTCCGGCGTTTCAATTTTCTTTTTTTCCGTACGCATATACCTCAATACGTGATGATTACAATAGGGCGTGGCATCGCAGAATGCTTGTAGAATACCGGAGAGCGCGTCCGCTTTTCTACGGAGATTATTATCCTTTGACTCCTGCTTCTCCAGCGAAAGATGCGTAGGCGGCTATGCAGTTTCACAGGACGGATCTCGGGGAGGGAATGCTGCTTGCGTTCAGGATGCCGGACTCGCCTTTTGTCAAGGCCGTGTTCAGGCTTCGCGGGCTTGCCCCCAGGGCGGAATACGAGATTGAGGATTCGGACACGGGCATGACATTCAGGCGAAGCGGCTGGTCAATGATGGAACGGGGACATGAAATAGAGATGGAACATGCTCCAGAGAGTTGTCGTGTCTTCCACCGCAGAGAGTCGTAGCCATCTCGCTTGGAACGCGGTGGAGGTGATCGTGTCCTGAACAGCATTTCATCCAAGCGCCACGTCCAGAATCATCATTGTCGCGAATCCCAGCATGGCCCCGATGGTTGCGAAATGAGCTTCATGAGAGAGTTGCGACTCTGGAATTAATTCTTCGATGACCACATAAATCATTGCGCCTGCAGCGAAAGCCAGGGAGTATGGCAATAAGGGTTTGATTGAGGTGACGGCGGCTGCGCCGATCACACCTGCAATGGGCTCAACTGCTCCTGAAAGCTGTCCGTACCAGAAACTTTTCGGACGGCTCATTCCTTCTCGTCTGAGAGGGACGGCGACCGCAATGCCTTCTGGAAAATTTTGCAATCCGATGCCTATTGCCAGCGCAACGGCGGATCCGAAGGTGGCCCCTGGAATGTTGTGCGACAGCGCGCCGAAGGCAACTCCGACTGCGAGCCCTTCCGGGATATTGTGCAGAGTGATTGCCAGGACCAGGAGGACGCTTCTGCGCCAACTTGACGGCAATCCTTCTTGTTGTTCAGGGCGTGCACCGGGATGGAGATGCGGCAGAAGACGATCGCAAATCCAGAGGAATGCTCCGCCGGACAGGAAGCCAATGGCGGCTGGAAACCATGATGGCAGGCGGCCTCCCTCCGCCATTTCGATTGCTGGCGCAAGCAGGGACCAGTAGCTGGCGGCTATCATGACGCCCGCTGCGAACCCGAGCATGGAGTTCAGAATACGCAGGCTGACATTCTTGAAGAGGAAGACAACGGCAGCGCCGGCGGCGGTCAAGCCCCATGTGAACAGTGTTGCAACAAGGGCCTGGAGCATCGGGGGGAGTTGCGGCATGGAGAGGTTCCTCTGGCTGGAGCGTTTCTAATCGTGTCCTGTCCAGCAATATGTGCACAATTTACTGAGTGGCAGGCCGATTGCTGCGATCATATCGTCCAATTTTTGATAGCGAAGCGTAGTGAGACCGAGCCGTCGTCGGATTTTTTCGACCATGACGCAATACTTGTCGGAACATGGGTTAGTATAGGCGTCGAGGTTGCGTGGATCCTTGCCTTCGATCTCGTGTATTGCGCGGCGCGCCGCGAGTTCGAGTTCTGTCTTTGAGCGGGAGAAGTTCAGGAACTTGCAGCCGAAAATGAGGGGCGGGCAAGCGGGTCGCATATGCACCTCCTTTGCGCCAAGGAGGAACAGCCGGCGAATGATGTCTCCAAGCTGCGTTCCTCTGACAATGGAATCTTCGCAAAAAAGCATGCGCTGGCCGGCGATCAGTTCAGGTATTGGGATGAGCTTCATGGCAGCTACAAGCTTACGCACGGACTGATCCTGGGGCATAAAACTACGTGGCCAGGTTGGCGTGTACTTTACGAAAGGCCTGATGAAAGGTAGCCCTGCCTCATTTGCATAGCCCATGGCATGTGAAGTTCCAGAGTCAGGAATTCCGGCAACGATGTCTATTTTTTCGGTCTCATTTCGCGCAAGGACGGCGCCGCAACGGTAACGCACTTCCTCGACGTTAATTCCCTCATAATGGGAGGATGGATACCCGTAATAGATCCAGAGAAACGAACAAATACGGAGCTTTGAGAGTGGTTTCTTCTTGCATTCAACTCCTTCAGCAGTGATGAGCGCAACTTCGCCAGGCCCCAAATAGCTAACTGTCTCAAAGTCGAGATTCGGGAAGGCGGTGGTTTCCATGGTTACGGCGTATGCCTTGCGGTTCTTTTTCCTTCCGCAAATCACCGGCGTCCGCCCGAAACGGTCGCGTGCAGCGTAAATTCCGCGTGATGTCAGGAGAAGGATGGAACAGGATCCGTCGATGCGCTCTTGCGCGTTGCGGATGCCGTCTTCAAAAGTGTCGGCCTCGTTGATCAGGGTGGCGACCAGTTCCGTCGGATTGATTTCACCCCCCCCCAGCTCTGCGAAATGAGTCGCGCGCCGGCCGAATGCCCGTGCTGCCAGTTGAGCCGCGTTGTTGATGATGCCGACCGTCACTATCGCATAATTGCCCAGATGTGATGCGATGAGGAGGGGCTGGTCCTCGTAATCGCTTATGACTCCGATGCCGGTGCGCCCTTCCATGGTAAGAACATCGGTCTCAAATTTCGACCTGAATTGCGCGTTTTCGATGTTGTGGATATGCCTGACAAAGCCGTGTTTGCCGATGACGGCCATACCCCCTCTTCTTGTCCCTAAATGCGAATGGTAGTCGGTTCCATAGAACAGGTCGCTGACGCAGGAAGTTTTCGAAGCAACACCAAAAAAGCCGCCCATTGATGGTTTCTCCTTTCGACTCGGACTCCATGCTTTTTACATCCTATCCTTCCTGGCGCTCTTCGCAATCATAATCAAGGCACAGGAACGGTATTGCGGAGGTTGGAAGCAAGATGATAGTATTGGCAGGATAAAAAAAGAAAAGGTATTGGTGGAACGGAGTCTTGGGGCGCCAATCCAGCCGGTGATGGCAGATGCTGCGGCGAGTTTTGCTAATTGAAAGGTCTGCTCAGGAGTGTCGCCACGCGCGAAGGAGACTGTAATGAGCCGTAGAATAAGGATTGTGAGTGGAATTGTGGTCACGATTTCCGTGGCGTTATTGTCACACTCGTCTGAGGAGGCTGCGGTAAGGGCCGAATTAGAGGCGATGGAAGACCTGAGGATGCTGCACAGGTTTGCCGTACAGAATCTGCATGACTCTATGACTCTGGCGGTTTACCTGTCTGCCTGGGGCGGGCCCGACATGTCTGAGTCAGTTGAAAACGGCTTTGTAGAAACCGAGGCTCTCTACGACGTTCTCCACGCTGTGGACAATGGAGCAATGGGTCTGAGGGCCGCACTGGATTGCGCTCTGACGAACGACTCCTTGAGCAAAGCCTTGACCATCGTAGGCAAGGCGCGCGCTGAGGCTGCGGAACGGACGGGGGCGCATTATGTTCGAACGATGACTCTGAAGGAACTTCTGGTTTCGAACGTGATCGCAACAGCATCACAGAAGGCGAAGTGGACGGTGGTGACCGAACCAGCGCCATGGGACGATATTGGACGCGAAAGAGAGCGGCGCTGCGGTATTCGCTTCTCAAGGCTGGCCGACGAAAAGTTTTTCAAAATGACGCCAGAAGATCGGGATGAGATGCTCAGGAAAAATCGGCGGATGGGATACACAGGGCTGGACGTGATTTGGGATCCGGTTTCCAACTGGGGTGATATTGAAAAGTCAAAGGGAAATTTTGATTTTGCCGCGCTAGACTCAATCATGGAGCAGGCGGGTCAAGTAGGTCTACCAGCGGTCACAATGCACACGCAGTTCGTAGATCTTGTAAAAAGGCTTGTTCGTCGTCACGAAAAGCGCAGCGAAGTTCACGTAAGGCTTGTAGAACAGGTATGCTGGGAGAACTGGGGAACAACATTGAATTCAAATGTCCAATGGGTGAGTTGCAATCACTGTAGAGGTAGATAAAGGTCAATGTAGAATACTAAACCAAAGTTTTGAACTATGGAAACGAATCAGAGTGCAGCCGAGCAAGAGTAAAG
>CALETX010000199.1 GCA_937920455.1 uncultured bacterium | reverse complement strand
GCTGTCGAACTTCATTCCATGAGCAAGAGTTACAACATGACAGGTTGGCGCCTTGGATTCGTTGCGGGCGCGCCTTTGGCAGTGAAGGCATATGCGGAAGTAAAGGACAATGTGGACTCAGGCCAGTTCAAGGCCATCCAGGTGGCTGCGGCCGCAGGCATCGCCGACAGAAGCCTGGCAGACGCCATTAAGGCTCATTACGAAACCAGATTACGCAAGATGGTAGCAGCTCTCAGGAATGTTGGATTCGATGCCTCCATGCCGGGAGGCACATTCTACCTCTACGCCAGGGCGCCTGTGGCAGCCGGCAAGACGCGCTTTTCGTCGGCGGAGGACGCATCGCAGTTCCTGATCCGCAACGCGCTTATCTCCACGGTGCCGTGGGATGATGCGGGCGCCTATCTCAGATTTTCCGCCACATTCGAATCCAGCGGAGAAACGGATGACGAGAGGGTGATTCACGAACTCGCTCAACGGCTTGGCCGACTAGATCTGAGATGGGAATGATTCAACCGGCGTCGGCAATGCGATAGGGCCGGAGAGCCTTCTCGATCCTCGCTAGAGCAGGCGTGGCTCCAGGCGCAAACCGTCTGCCGGTGATAACCTCGTAGGCGGCGATATAACGCCGCGCCGCCTCGATCCTCACTTCATCCGGCAGGGATGGAGGCGTCCCGCGACCGCGGAATCCGCGCGCGGCAAGCCACTCCCGAACGTACTCTTTATCCAGCTTTCGCTGCTCCTTGCCTGCCTTGAAAAGGTCCTCATACGTGTCCATATACCAATAGCGAGACGAGTCGGGAGTGTGAATTTCATCCGTGACAACAAGACGACCATCCAGCTTCCCTATCTCGTATTTCGTATCCACGAGGATCAGACCTTGTCGAGCCGCAATCTGACTCCCCCTTTCGTAAAGCCGGAAACAAATATCCGCAGCAGCGTCAAAGTCCGAGGGAGAAATTAATCCCTCCGCGATCGCTTCATCCCTCGAAATCGGGCGATCATGCTTCTCCAGCTTTGTGGTGGGCGTGAGTATCGGGCGCAGCAACTTCTCATCCTTGTGCAACCCCTCAGGCAAGACGTTGCCGCAAAAGTTTCTTACTCCCTTAGAATAATTGTACCAGGCCGATGTTTCCGTTACCCCTGTAATATACCCCCGAACAATGAACTCCAGCGGAAGCTGCTCGCATTCCCTGACAACCATAACATTCGGATCAGGTACAGCCTCCAGATGATTAGGTGCAATATCGCGAGTCTGATCGAACCAGAATGCCGCAATCTGAGTGAGGACCTGCCCCTTGAACGGGACCGTTCCAAGTACGCAATCAAATGCGGAAATTCTGTCAGTGGTGACAAGTATTCTGCGGCCAGGCTGCAGATAAATGTCGCGTACTTTCCCAGATTCGCGGCGACCAAGGCCGTCGAATTCGGTGGCATCTATGACTTCATGCAGTCCGGCCCTCAATACATCTTCTTCGAGCATTATCGTCTCCTCGTTAGCAGAATTCAGTGGTCGAGATCCAAGACACGGGGTGACGTCCGCCAACCCCTTTCCTCCGCAATCCGTTCAAGCATGACACGGCATCTCTGCTTGATCTCGCATGCCATGCGCCTGACCTGTTTGGGCTTGCCTCCGCCAAGAAGGACGGACGCCGCAAGGGAAACATGACGAAGGCCAAGAAGTCCGTTTCCGTCACATTCATCCCACACTTCCGCCATGGCATCCAAAATAGCTGAAAGGCACATAAAAAAAAGAAGCTCTATGGGACAATCGTCTCTCACCGTCATCTGCCGTAGGTCAAGAATCCACATGGGCCCATCCCCCGTGACATCCCAGGCCGCCGGCGCCGCTAGACCAGTTCCAAAAACAAGAAGCCTTCGAGCAGCCCTCCTTTCTCCAACAGACGAAAGGGCCTGCACAAGAAACAGAATTATATCCGCGGTGTGAACAACATCGGTCATTCCTCTCTCTTCGAGAGCATGGTCGAGGCTGATGGCAAACTCCTCTATGTTGCCGTCAGCAAGGAGCCCCTCCGCGCCACCGCACGCCTCCAGCATCAAGGATATCTGCCTGGCCAGCACCGATCGCCTGTCGGTTTGAGTGTGGGGATTCCAGATCATTCCTTCCCTATCAATCCTCCAATGGCACTGAGGAACTGATTCACGTCCTTGAACCTTCTGTAAACCGAAGCAAAGCGCACAAACGCCACCTCGTCAAGTTTTTCAAGCCGAGCCATGACTTTCTCCCCAATGACCTGGCTGGACACATCGCGCTCGTATTCCGATTCGAGCTCCTCGATGATTCCCTCAACGAGGTTCTCGATAGTTTCTGTGCTGACGGGCCTTTTCTCGCAGGCTTTCTTGATGCCCTCGATCAATTTGCTCCTGTCGAGGTCCTCCCTTCGTCCGTCCCGCTTAATAACCCTGAGTTTGGCTCTGACGACCTCCTCATAAGTGGTGAATCGGTGGCGGCATCTGAGACACATACGCCGCCGTCTTATAGCAGTGCCATTTGCCGAGAGACGGCTGTCCAGCACCTTGTCCTCAAGATGACCACATTTCGGACAGCGCATATTGGCCGTTCAATCTAGCCGCCGATTACATTCTTGATCGCCTGCAGCAACACGACCGAATTATTGCTCGAAACGAATTTACGTATGCCTGTTCCAGGCTTTTCGTAACGTCCTGCGCTCGCGCCAATGTCGGTATCGTCGTAAAGAACCACCGGTATGTCCTTCGTGTTTGGCATCTCCTTCAGCATAGCCGCGACAGCATCGCCATTCATGGATGCCAGGACGCGTTTTACAACGATAATGTCCGGTTTGCCCACAATAGCACGCTCCAGCACATCACCTCCCTTTGCCGCATGGTCAACAAGGAACCCGGCATCCACAAACGCGGTGGTTAGATTCTCGCTGACTACCGGATCGTCCTCACCCAAAAGCACCTTCCTGCTCCCGAAACGCGTCTCCCCAGTCTCCGGCTTGTCACCACTCCTGAGAAAGATTATCCGGCCCACCTCCATCAGCAGGTCCTGCGGATCACACGGCTTGGCCACAAAACCGTCAACATCAACGGTGGCAAAAAACTCCGCCATATTGGCCCGAGCGGTAAGAACAAGCACAGGATAAGCCGGCTTGCCCGTCGCGCTCGATATGGCCTTGAGAAAACCAACGCCGCCCATCCCCGGCATACTCATGTCCAGTATGATAAGATCCGGCGACATCTTCTCCAGCCGTTTGAGCCCCTGTTCCCCACTGTCCGCGGTGACAACTTCATATCCCTCAAACTTCAGGAAATCACTTAGCGTAACGAGCAGACTGGCGTCGTCATCTATCAGCAGAATCTTCTTTTTCTTATTGGTGGCCTGCGGACTCATGACTCCTCCCTTTCATGTGCCATCTAACAGCGTTTCTTTCCCTATTTCAATCATCAAACATGCGCTTGTTTCTCAAAGTCGTGACAATGCGCTAGCCCCGAGAAAGGCGCTTTCCATCTTGTCGAGAAGGTCCTCATCATGCCATGGTTTGGAAATCGCAGGTATCGAGAATCCCGCAAGAATCTCAGCCCTCGCGCGGCTCACTCCGGCGCCGGTGATGACGATCACGGGTATGCGCGCAAGTTCCTTGTCGCCGCGCATCTGAAGAACCACTTCCGTGCCGTCCATCCCCGGAAGCACAAGATCCAGCACCACCAGGTCCGGACGCGACAAGCGGATCTTCTCAAGCGCCTCCGTCCCACTTTCCGCTGTTATGACACAGTACCCACGAGCTCTCACCTGCTCCTGGAGCAGCAACAGCACTGACCGATCGTCATCCACAAGCAAAATAGTGGGTGGCGGCGCCGTCGGAAGAGAAATAGTAACCGCCGTACCCTTCTCACAGCCAGGAGGCGGACTGGCAATGGATATCGTCCCACCATGCATTTCCACTATTTCCTTCGAAATCGCCAGACCCAAACCGCACCCCGAAGGCTGTTCGCCCACCGTAAAGTATCGCTCTGTGACCCTCGGCAACGCCTCCGCAGGAATGCCGATCCCATTGTCCACGCATATCACGCGAACATAGCCGGGGCGGTGCGGGTGATCATCAACAACCACGTCAACCACGCCGCCTTCCGGCGTAAACTTGATTGCGTTGCCCACAACATTAATAATTACACGTTCCATCTTCAGAGGATCGCAATCAACAAACCAGTTGCCGTTGCCACCCATAACGGACAACTTCAGCATCTTGCGGTCAGCCTGCATCATGAGAGAGTCCACACTCCTCTTCACAAGCCTTCCAATCGGGATGCGCGTCCTGGCAAGAGTCAGAGTGTTCGACTCTATTTTCCTCAGATCTAGAATGTCATTAACGGTGTTCAAGAGCCGGCGGCTGTCCCCGTCCAGAATCTCAAGATATCGCCGTACGCGCTCTGGTATAGGGCCACACACACCCTTAAGCAGATTGTTGACGGCATAGATCATGGAAGTCAGCGGAGTCCGCAACTCGTGCGAAACATTCGATACAAACATCGTGCGCGCCCTGTCGTGCTTCTCCAGCTTGGCAATAGCAGCCTCAAGCGCTGCCTGCTCCTTCTTGCGCACTGTGATATCGCGAATGAAAAAACAAAGCTGGCCCTCCCCGTCCAGATCAATGCGATTGACCGCAATTTCGGCAGGGAACATCGTCTTGTCCCTTCTAACGCAATGCGCCTCGATCAGCGTGTGCCTGTGGTTCTCCAAATTCCGCCGGATCGCATCCATCAGACTTTCATCGGCGCCAGATATGAGGCCGATAACCTGTCGTCCGTACAGGTCGGCCTCGGTGCACAGAAAGAAGTCAACAGCACGGTCGTTGAAATCGAGAATTCGCCCCTTCAGGTCGGTAATCAGAACCCCGTCATAAATACTCTGAAGCAGCCGCTCGTAGTCGCCGGACATTCTCCACGAGCGCGCTCGCGCAACAACAGATGTTGAATCGGGACTGTGCCCAAGGAAGGTGGCTTCCTGTTTCTTGCGCGCAAGAGACTCCCCGAAAAAATCCGGGTGGATGTCTATACGCATTGTTCTGGCCGACTCATCCTGTGGCATAACAACTCCCTTAAAATCCCTACCGGTAAAGAGACGCCTGTATGTCCGCATCTGGCGAAAGATCCTTCGGTAGACCGGAAATCTCCATCAGCTTGTTCACAATCGCGCGAACTCTCTCGCCACTGCTCGACGCCAGGTTCAGCATCTCCATCTGCCCATCGGTGACCTCTCCCAAATGCTTGCTCTTTATCATATCAATTGAACACCCTATCACGGCGAGAGGCTGACACAGCTCCTGCACTATCTCCGCAAGCGTGGCCAGCAGCTTGCGCTTCGACATCCGTTGTTCGCCGGCCTTCTCGGCCGATACCTCCGCCCCTGCCTCCAAGGTCTTTCTCTCCTCTTCCTCCTCCCGTCGTATGGCCTCAACAAGCGCGTTAATTCTCTGCTCCGTTTTTGAAACAAGATCGCGGATTTCATCGTCAACAGCGGTGACAAGCTCTTCCACCTCACGCTCAGGCAGCGGCTGACCCG
>CALETX010000198.1 GCA_937920455.1 uncultured bacterium | reverse complement strand
CGAATCACTCCAACCGCGGCTCATATACCGCAGAATCAACACTTAAATTTCGATTCATTCATGACGCCTGATAACTTCCCTCAGATACATACGCCTTCTCATTTTTGATAAAGTGATCTGGAACGGCCACCTGATTGCCTGCCCACGGCCAACCCAGATTCCCCGATAAAGAGAGGCAACTCTTTCACCCTGAATCACCTCGGCATGCTGACAATCTCATGAATCTTGAGCTTAAAGAAGTCTTGGGAACACGCAGGCGTCAGAACCACGGCAGTATCAGCACCCACACCAGACCCACCCAGCGCCAGTGTTTCGCGACCGGTCGGCAACACTCCTTGATCCGCAGCCATCACGGCCACCTCCACTGCAACCTTCAGACCCTGCCCAAATGTGTAATACACGCTGGCGATCAGATTGCCAGGCGTAAGACCTCCAAGACGTTCGCTGACAGCGCCGTTTACTCCACCAAACGCATGAGTGCCGGCGATAAAAACTGCGCCAAGTTTCTCCGCCGGCTCTGTGAACTTCTTCTCAAATCTGCCCCATTTGGAGGCGAAATTTGCCGCATACCCGACTCCAATCACCATCGCCCGGCTCCCCTCCTCCCGTAGAACACGAGCAAGCAGGAGAGCCGTACGTCCGCTCGTTGTTGCCACTACCGCATGACTGAGCTCCAGCTCTGCAGCGCGTCGCGCCGCTGCGCGCAGGCATGCCGGGCACTCTTTGATGCCGGCTTTGTCCAGATATAAAACAGTCTTCTCCTTCATAATAGAACACTCCGTTTAGTTTCGTGCTTTTCACTCTACGTCTTCTAGCTAACCAGTCAAGCCAATCAGCAAAGCTACAGCCGCACGAAACTCTCCCTTCGCAGCCAGCAATGCCTGCAGTAGAACTCTCTGCAAACGATTGAGTTTGCAAGCGCACAGGTTCTTGCTAACTATTTCCGTTCTGTCCGCTTGAAAGAAAGGACCAGCGGCATGAAATACAAGCCCGACTGGGACGAAGCCCGGCAACGGCTAGACGCACTGTGGCACGGTTCGGCGGCAGACAGACCATGCATCGCCGTCGTGACCCCAGCCAATCACGCTGACGCCATTCCACCCCCTTCGCAACCATCAGACCCAATGGCCCAATGGATGGACCCCGACTATGTCGTGCCGCTCGCATTGTCTTATGTCTCAAGCCACTGGTGGGGAGGCGAAGCCATACCGTCCTTCCTGCTTATGGCAGGATGGCTGATCTCACTTGGAGGAAAACCCGACTTTGACCGCAACACAATCTGGTTTGATGAACAAACTGTTGATTTCTCCAAACCATCTCCATTTCGGCACAGCCCCATAGATCCCCTAGTGAAGCAATACGAAAAACTCTACCTCGCGCTCGCCGAAGCGGCAGGCTGGGATGACTTCATGGTCGGCTCCCCCTGCCTGCTCCCCGCCAGCGATCTCCTTGCCATGCATATGGGCACAGAAAACTTTCTCATGGCTCTTGTGGACTATCCTGAATGGATGAAAAACGCGATCGAGAGCGGCGCCCGCGATCTCGTCGCCGCCAGACAACAGCTCGCAGACCTGGTGAAACCCCTTCACTTTTTCTGGTATGGCAATGCGGGATGGATGCCGTTCTGGGCGCCCCAGCCGTTCGCCGGATTGCAGTCCGACGTTTCATGCATGCTGTCGCTGGAGATGTTTGAGAAATTCATCGTTCCGGAACTGCAAATATGGGCTCGGCATGTCGGCCCTCTCTGGTATCACCTGGACGGCGGTGATGCACTACAGCACCTCACCAGTCTCTTGTCGCTGCCTTCGGTCCGGGTGATCCAGTATACGCCAAGGCCGTCTGAACCGCCGAACGGACCCGCACACTTAGAGCTTTACAGGACCATCCAGAAAGCGGGGAGAATCGTCCATATTCACGTTGATGTAGCAAACGTCGAGCCTCTCTGTCGAGAACTCGACCCACGCCGCCTGATGCTTTACGTAACATCATGTCGTGATGAAGATGAAGGGCTGGAACTGCTGTCCGCCGCGCGGCGTTGGTGCTCGGCCACGGTGCGACGAGCGTCACCCGGGCTTCACAAGCACGACAATGCGCTAAAACAAAAATGAAACCCCTTGCCGTAACCGTCCTCCAGAACGATGCGGGAACAGACATAAGCGTTAACCTCTCCCGGATTGAATGCCTCTTGCACCGTTGCCGTGGCAGCGACCTTATTGTCCTGCCTGAAGTCTTTGCAATCCGCGGCGGACATGACCATTACCGAACAGCCGCCGAATGTCTGGACGGCCCAACTGTCCGCCTGATGGTCTATGTCGCAAAGAAGTTTCACGCCTGGCTCCTGGCAGGCACTATTATCGAGCGTTGGGGACGTCAAAGATTCAACACGTCTGTGCTTCTTGACCGTCATGGAAGAATTCGCGCCGTTTACCGCAAGATACATCTTTTCGAAGCTCGCCTCGACCATGGCCGTGTAGTCAGAGAGCGCGCTGACTACTCCGCAGGAAGCCGGCCCGTTATGGCAACCATCGAGGGATGGAAAGCAGGACTCGCGATTTGCTATGATCTACGGTTTCCGGAACTTTTCCGTTTCTACGCCGCGAATGGCGCGCATCTTCTCATCGCGCCATCCAATTTCACCGCGCGCACAGGGCGCGACCATTGGGAAACGCTCATCAAAGCACGAGCAGTCGAGAACCAGTGCTTCGTCATAGCCCCGAATCAATGCGGCACCAATCGCATCACCGGAGTCAGTAGTTATGGCCACAGTTGCGTCGTAGGGCCCTGGGGAGAGACGCTGGCCATGGCAGGCAACAAACCCTGCACAATCTCAGCGGTTCTTGATCCAGCTAGGCTCCGCGAAATCCGCTCCCGCATCCCTGCCCTCCGGCACATTCGGAGCGATTTGTTTCCTTGCTTCCGGCGCAAGGATCCACGTCTCACATGAACACGCCGTACCCCAACCTTCTTCCCCTTCCGAGAGAGGTCAAAACTCTTGATTCCTTTAGTGTCCCGCCAGCCTCTTTGGAACTGGCAGTGCAGGGCACCGATCAGGCATCAGAAAAGCTGCTGCGCCAGTTTGCCGGCGCCGTACTGCCCGTCCCCATTGGCCATGCAACTCGCTCTTACCAGGTTACACTTGCGCTAAAACCGGCGTCCGAGCTCGCCTGGATCCGCTGGCACCCTCCGCAGGTTCTGGATCAGGCATATTCGCTGCGGGCAGCAAAATCCGGATCGCTTATAGAAGCGATCGGAACAGCAGGTCTTCGATATGGACTACAAACACTGGCGCAAATCCTTCAAGACTCCTCCGAGTCAGGAATTCTACGTCATGTGAAGATATTCGATTCGCCGCGCCTCATCTGGCGCGGAATTCACCTCGACCTGGCCCGTGAAATGGAATATCGCGAGCGACATGTGTTCCGTATTGTCGAGCATCTGGCCGCCTTGAAGTTCAATACGCTGCATCTTTATCTGGAAAACAAATTCGCATACCGATCATGCCCAAAAGTGGTTCCGCCACGCGTAATGAGCACCGCACAGGCGGCTCGTCTTGTCAGACATGCGGCGTTCTACGGCATAACAATCGTTCCGCAAGTCCCAACCCTTGGCCATATGGAACACTTTCTTCATGGGCCTCACTCAGAACTGCGTGAGCGGAAGAACAATGCCTTCAACCTGTGCCCAACTCATCCCAAAGCCAGGCCGTTCCTGGCCGCGATTCTCGCCGACATCTTTGATGCATTCCACCCCCAGTTTATCCACGTGGGTTATGACGAATCTCATTCCGGCCTTTGCCGCCGCTGCCGCCGCGCGGGCCAACCACATGACATCCTCGCCGACCACCTCAACTGGCTGAACAGTGTGGTCAGGGAGCTCGGAGCGACAACAATGATCTACGGAGACAAGTTTATCTCTCCAGAAGATTTTCCTCTCGCCGATGCCGCCAACGGAGGCACTCCCGAAGAAGCTCGCTCGTCTCTCAACCGCGTAAACCGGGACATCATCATCACAGACTGGCATTACACCGCGCCATCTGCCGGCACCGTCCGTTATTTCGTCGAGAATGGCTTCAGAGTTCATGCCGTGACGGCCAGCAACATGTACTGGCATGACTCCATCCCATGGCGGAGAGCCCAGCAATGGATCGTTGAGAGCATTGAGCAGGCAGTTGCGGATGGCGCCGAGGGCGCATTTCATTCCAACTGGGAATATTACCGGGGTCAGTTTTTTGATAACTTCTGGCCCTTCCAGGGGCTGGCCGCGGAAAGACAATGGTCTAGCGTCCTCCACGATTACCCAACATGGAGCAAACGTTTTTCCGCCAGATTCTGGGGGTGTGCCGACCTGTTTTCGGATATAGCTTCGCTCCTCGAAACAACCCCCACCGAACGCCGCAGGCATTTTCTGGATGCAGATATCCTCGAACCCCTTTCGGTTTATCACCAGGCACAAGCAAGATTCGACTACCCTGAAATTGCCGACCATCTTGACAGACAAATCGCCCTATTCAGAAGGACGGCAAGGAGACGTTCCGACACGCTCAGAATGCTCGACATGCCGGCGGCTGTTATCCGTTACACCGGAATGCGCGCGCGATTCCTTCACAATCTCGAGTGCGCCATGGCCAACGGGGATGCTCCGCGCGCTCTCAGCGCAATTGACGCTGTGCAAAAGACAGCACGCTACGTGGGCGCAATCCTGGCCAGAGGACACCGCCTATGCGGCGGAGCGGTTGTGGATAGGCATCGGCTTCGTCGCCACTTGCGTCAGCTCGACCTTTTGACAAGATTCATACGGCAAAGCTCCGCAACCAGACTGCGCCGGTTCGGCTTGGAAAGGCTCAGAGACCTGCTGGGCCAGGAGGAATGAACCGATGACCAATATCAGCAACAACGCTCTCGCGCTAAACGGAGGACCCAAAGCGTTCGCCAGGAGCCGCGGCAGGCAGCGTCCCAAGATTGGAACCGCGGAATTCGTCTCAGTGGCCGAAAGATTCGGCTACTCAAAGAAAGCCATCTCGCGCATCCGCCGTGCAGTGAGCGATCTTGATCTGCCGTATGGTGGCCCTCACCTTGGCCGCTATTATGGCTCGGCCAAACCATCTAAATGCGATCAGTTCGAGAATCTTGCCCGTAACCTTTTCGGAGCCAAATACGCCTATGCGGTCAGCTCCGGAACAGGGGCTCTGCACGCGGCTTTTGCCGCCGCGGGCGTCGGACCCGGCACCGAGGTAATTTGTCCGGCCCTGGGCTTTGCCGCAACTTCAATGGCTGTCATCATGGCGGGAGGTGTGCCGGTGTTTTGCGATGTTGACG
>CALETX010000197.1 GCA_937920455.1 uncultured bacterium | reverse complement strand
GTCAGCGCCATAATGCTTACAGACCCCCTTGCAAGAAACTGGCGTTTTAGATCGAACACTCAGTGGCAGGAATTCGTAGCTAACCCCACAAATGCTGGGTTCACAAAACTTGATGTGCCCGGAACTCCATGGCAACTTTTTATTCGGCCTGAACTTCTTTACCCGCAACCGGCAGCAGACCGATGATATTTGGGCAGCTTTATACCCGCAAAGTTCATAGGGCAATCAATAATCCGGACATCGCTGAGCCCTCGGCGCACGTTTATCGGCGAAGGTGATTCTCGGTGCGTCCCATCCAATCCAGGTTTTCCATCTCTCCGAAACGCTCCTTGAATATGCGGTAGTACATGAGCTCTTCTTTGGAACGCAGTGTCCAGCCATTCGCCAACTTTCGTTCCTTCTGGAAGTCATGATTAGCAATCGTTTTGTCCGCATATTCGGCAAGCAGGTCTATAACACCCGCGCCATGCCAGAATTTGGACTTGGTTCGTCCCGTTACACTCTCGGGCAACAGTCCCTTGAGCGCTTGCCTCAGAATCCATTTCTCCACATTTCCGCGCAGTTTAAGCTCAATTGGAATGCGGAAAGCCAAATCAACTACGGCGGGGTCCAAAAAGCTCGTGTGCGCCACAAGACCGTGCGCCGATGCGCATCGGTCCACGCGTTGCAGGGCGGTGTTGTGCAGCCTCATTGTGATGTCGAGCAATTCGGCATCCAACCGTTCATACGGCAGCCCTTTCAGGTACGCGTATCCCCCAAACAACTCGTCTGCCCCCTCGCCGGACAAGACCGCCGGAACGTACTCGGAAGCGGCCTTCGCTACCATGAAGTTGACAACGCTCGAGCGAACCAGCAGCGCGTCAAATGATTCAAGGTGGTAAATGACCTCCGGCAGAATCCTGAGCATTTCCTCCAACGTGACAATCACCTCGTGATGGCGGCTTCCGACATGCTCGGCAACGGCCCGCGCAAATTTCAGGTCCGGCGCTCCGGCCACGCCGCCGGAGAATGTGTGGAGATTCTTCACGCGCGAGCCGGCAAGAGCAACCAATGCGCTCGAATCCAACCCACCCGAAAGCCATGCTCCGAAAATATCGGGATGGATACACGTCTCCACGGCCGCGCTGAGGCGGCTTCGAAGCTCAATGGCAATCTGCTCAGCAGATGCATCCAGAGGGGGACCGGGATGGAAGTGGAAGCGCTGCGTCATCCGTTGACCGTCATATAGCGATCCCGGCGGCATTTCCGCTGTATCCCTGACCAATCCAATCAGTGCCTTGACCTCTGAGGCAAAGCACAATGCTCCATCTGGCGCATGACCATAGTACAGTGGTGCGACGCCGATCGGATCGCGAATAAGCGTCAGTTGACCACGAATGACCTGTGCCTGAGCATAGTGCCCTGAGCCGGCATAGTCGCGCACGAGGCTTTCAGCCTGCGAGATCGCTGTGGGTTGGCCCGCCGGACATGTGGCGCCAAGCGTAGATCCGTCAGCCTCGAAAACTTTGCGAATGACTCCTCCCCGGTGAGCCAGCAGGTCCAACATGCGGCTCACGTCATCCAGTCTGCCTGGTTGTGCAATGCCGGCTATCCCCGCCATCGCCTGTTCCTTTCTTCCCTCGTGCCGAGCAGAATCAGAGGAGGGAATGAAAGCAAATGTCCCGCCTCTCAAGATCAGCCGAAGGCGCCACAGACATCGTCTCGAAGGGCGACAGAAGCCGCTTCATACAACCTGTCTGCTTTGCCGCCGGCCATGCCGCCGGACATGGACAATTTCACATTACATCTCTCATTCGTACAGCAGCAGGCAGGGGCGCGTTCCGGGCATCAACCACACGGACGCTGCCCTGGATGAGTCGCGTTCGCCATTTCCTTGCGAGAGCGAACTCCTCGCTGCATTCCAAAAGGTATGGTGCTGTTAGAAAGCCTTTGGCAAGTGCGTGGTACAGGCCCGCTGCGGTATATGGGTGCGGAATAGCCGATTCAATGGCGCGAAGTACCACCTGAGCTTCCGAGACAAGCGCCTCCGTGCGCTGCCGGACGTCAGAATTTGTCGCCATATCATCTATATCGCCTTTTCTTCGCAGCCGTCGGTATTCGCTCAAGGCATGTTGCGTGATTTTGACGCTTTCATCAATAACGAGAGGATCGGCAAGGTCGTACCCTTCAGAGTAACTTACCACATGAATGATCGGCGGACTTGCCGGGTTGTGCGGTTCGATGTCGTCCATCAGGGCCGTAACTGCGGCCAACTGCGCTTTGGCTTTCTCGGGCGAGGGGGAGAAATAGTCCAGGCCGCCACGGGGCTGGGGAATTACCCGGAAAGTCGGACCTTCCAGTTTACGCACAAGCGTAAGTAAAGCGCGGGCTTTGGCCAAGTCCTGGATGCCCCATGTCCCCCGCGGAGTGTTAAGCATCATTTGAAGAACCAGATGTCGTATGCCCATGGCCTTCGCGGCTCGTGCTGCCAGAACGGCCGCCACAACGCAGGTGACATCGTCCGCCCCTCGGAAGGCAAAGTGGTGCGAAACATTCGGCTCATATGGCTTTCCTGTCGAAGCGATGTATTGCAATGCGGCGAACTGTTGCTCAAGGTTTTCCCGGACCGTATACGGTCCGCGTCCGTCAATCTGGCAGAACCACCATAGTGACAAGGCGTGCCATGCGATGTTGATCCTTTCCTCATACATCTGTGCCAGAGCTCGAATGTTCTTTGTGCCTGCGTAAGTCCGCACCAGCATGGGCCGCGCGGCTTTCCACGCCTCCGAAAATTCGTCGGGCGAATTTAAAGGAACGCCGCCTCCATTGGGCTTGTCGCCCCAATTCTCGCCAAAATGAGACTGACTGAGTTGCGACGTTCCGATGGATAACACGTCAAGATGGCCGCTGGCGGCAAGCTGTCGAGTCCACTGAAGAAAGAGCCGCACCGCTTCGCTGCGATCTGGAAGAAAGGGACCGACATGTGCGCGCACCAGGGGCGGGAGCCTGCGCGATGCGCTGTATTGCAGACGGGCTACGAGTGTGTCCTTCTGGGTGCCGAAGGCAGCATATCCTGAACGGTCCACCGGCTTGACCGACAAGTAAGTGCCGGCGCGAATCAAGTCCCGGCCAAAAGCAAGGCGATCCTCGTCGTACCGGACACTGGCCGCCACATCCTTGGGAATATTTGTGGGATCAACGCCAAGTCGCGTCAGGGTTTCCGCTGTTGTCTCGTCTCCCTCGAACGTATCATTTATCTCCCGAAGGCGCATCCGAACCAGCGCGCACGCCCGAGGCAATCCCGCAAAGTACACGGCCCGAATAGGGCCGCCTTGTTCGCTCAGAAGACGTTTGGCCTTCATCCCCTGGAGCAATCGCGTCATCAGTTGCAACCCCTCCTGCGGGTCGAGGCGATAACTGAAACCGAGAACCGTGACGCCATTCGTTCTCACCCAGCCGGCAATGGCCTCTGATCCATCGGGCGAATCAGGCGTGCTCAGATAAGCACGGGTAACGGCGTCGGCGATGACGGAACGATAACCGCATTCGCTCAGCAACTGGCTCAGCGATACGATCCCAAGTGTGTGAGCATCGCACGCTGGGTAAGCCAGCCCAATGCAATCCTGCCTTTGCAATCGAAAAGACATTTCTCACCGTTTTATACTGGAAATCATCCTTCCATGTCCGACTTTGACATATCCCGGTGACGCTCCCTGAGATCGGCAATCCATCTCTCCATCGCGCTCCGCGCCATGTCCTTGCAGCCCAAGGCAAAGGACAGGGCAATGCCGAAGGCTACGGCTGAGATAACAATGTACAGGACGCCGATCATGACTGAGCCGCGGATTTCAGCCTGTTCTAACGCGATGGCCAGCACGAGAATCACTCCTATCCAGCGGACGATCCGTGACCACAGATTAGCAAAGAGACTGCCAGCGTTGCGGGCTATGGTGCGGACAAGACCCGCAAGGAAGGAGACCACAATAAGACCGACGATTAACGTCAAAGTTGCACTCAAGAGACCTGGCAATGCCGCGACGACACGCTGTCTGAACTCCGACACCGCGCGGATGTCGAGCAGGCGAGCAGTCTCGAGCATGACCCCAATGATGATAAGCCAGTACAGTCCCCCTCCCAGCAGTTCACTTGGCGAGAGAGTCACTGCTCCCCTCCTCAGGAAGTCGCCTACAATCGACCGTTGGCATACCTGATTGAAGCGAAACACTCTCAATAGACTGATAACTAAGGTCCTGATCAATGCCGCAGCCAGCCATCCCATGACTAGCAGCATAATTGCAGTCAGCCATATGGGGATTCCCTGGAGCAGCTCTTTCATATTCTCCATTGCGAGTTCCTCCCTTGATATTTCACTCGATTCCTACGACAAGTTGACGTATTGCCTTTACGGACATTCCTGCGATCCCCATTCGTTCCACGGTCCGGCCCTCGGACCAGTAGTCCTTGCCGTGCATCACAGTGGCCAGGTTGATCAGCATTTCCGGCGTCGGCATGGGCACGCCCAACATGTTTCCCAGTGAGGCGAGAGGCACAAGGCTCATCGGCACATCTTCCGTAACATACCTGTGCATGATGTTCTGAGGCGCTCGAATTCCTCTGTAGGATATCGTGCTTTGAATTGCTTCGTAGAGGTCCCGGCCCGAAGAGTCATACGTCAAATAGAGCCAGTCCCTCGCGGAAACAGTGTGAATCCCAAGGCCGGCCGCCACCGCAACACGCTCCTTGTCAAGCCGTTCGAGAACCCGCGCTACTGAAGGAGTTACTCCGCCAAGGTAGAAATCGAAGTCCCCCTGCGTTGTCTCAATCCATCCGGCGTTAAGCAGTGTCAGGGCCGGATGGAAAATGGCTCCGATATTTTCCATTCCTGTTGAAAGCACATTATCGCCGGCGGCAAACTGCGGGAAAGCTTGGTTCAACACCGATAGCGCTTCTGGAATCCAGTAAGCGGGAAGAGTTGCAAAGCGCACCGTATTCTTAATGCGGAATATGCGAGCTTCGAAACGGGAAAGAGCTCTTGATGCGTAGATAAATGTCGCGGTCTCTCCGATCAGCACTGGCTTGTCCGCGGCGCCGGCGCTCAGAATGCGATGGAATTCCAGAGCGCCGCCTGTGCGCCCGGGATTCAGGACCACAATTTGACCACCACGCACGCAAGGCGACAACTGCTCCGCTATAAAACGGTGAGCCGTTGCCGGGACCACAACCATTATCACATCCGCCTGCGATACGGCCTCAGCCATGGATGTGGTCGCCAACTCAACAGGGCCGAACCCCTCAACCGCCCCGGTAATCTTTATGCCGCCATGCCATCGCACCGCGTGCATATTCTCATCGGTGCGGTTGTACAGGCTCACGGGAAATCCCATGATTCCCAGATGCCCCGCCATGGCCAGACCCCCATGACCGGCACCGACGACGCAGTACCTAACTCTCGATCCCTTCTCGCGGATACGGCCCAGGTATTGCACCATTCGTTGATCACGATTTTCATTCATCTCTACCGCCCGACATCAAAAGATGCGCCAAAGCATGGACATGGTCAAGCCTGGGTGAATTCTGAGTTGGTGGCGCGATACGCCGGCTGTGCCTGGTGAGATACTGTTGCAGACACACACCGGGCCAGGCAAACCCTGCAGTCAAGATGTTGCCTCAACTTGGCGATTCATCGTCTTTTGATTGATTGTACGGCCAGCTGAGAAAGATTCCTATGCGCAAAGAGAGCTGACGCGACTGTTTTTAATCATGCGTTGTTGTTGCCGCAGATCGCGCCCACGCGAAGGCGGCGTGGCGCTCCACTCTTGCACCTCTGACGATGCAGGTCTTCCAGGGCCGTCCTAAGGACGTGTCTGGCATCATAGCCGACCCATTCAACGCCCACATGAGTTCTCGGCAGCCAGGGGAAATTGCAATGAGCGACGATAAGGAGTTCCTCGGGAACGCGAACGCCCCATTCCTTCAATCCCAGCGTGGCCGATTCCACAAGGTTGTCGTCCGTTATGATCAGCCCATCTGGACGCTCAGGACGGGCCGTATCCATCAACAGCCACATGCAACGTCTGGCCGATGAGGGAGCCGACTGGCTTACGCTCTGTAGCCAGGATCTTCGCATGAGAAGGGCAGATGCGTTCACGATCCTTCGCTCCCATTTTTCCTCCACACCCGGCGTGCAGAGCACCGCCACCCGCCGTCTGCCGCTTGCCAGCATCCGGGAAACTGCCGCCCTTTCGAACCCGCTCATTTGCAGCATTGACAAACCAGGGTACCCTTTTGCCGGCGTCATGATCGCAACCCGCGATATCCGAGGTCCCGTCAGAACAGGGCTGTTTCTCAAATTGAAAGGAGCCGATGCAAAGATGATCCCGGCCAGACGACGGCGCGCAACATCCTCAATCAACTCGAGTTCATCAGACGATGCTGCCCGTCCGTCAACGTCATAGTACACCTTTATGTCAAGTCCTTCCTGTTCTCTTGCCTTCTCCGTCTCCAGAGCAAGCGCCTTCCAAAACCGATTCTTTTCAACTTCATCCTTCGTAACCGGCATCACAACCGCATATCTCGACGTGTGAGGAGGCGTTTGCGCCACGAAAGTTCCCTTCTGGCCTCGCACGTTGAGAAAGCCTTCGCGCACAAGTCTTGTGGCCGCAGCCTGCACCGTGACCGGGCTGGCATCGAACTGGGCAGCCAATGCGCGTCGGGTGGGCACAGCGTCGCCGGGTTTGAGGCGGCCGCTGACGATGAGTTCCCTCACATATTCCTCTACGGCCTCTTTTCTGACGGGAGGTCGGCCGCGCTTTCGGCGCATCTGACGCAAAACGTTATCGAAATCAGTCATAACTTTTATCATTTCTAATTTACGTCCCTATATCAAGCCCCATATGGAAACTCTGTGGAATCAAGTACTATGGCAGGAGGAGCCCCTTGAAAAATAGTTGCGCTAAGGAGCAGGCTTTGATACGATATGGATTAGAACCATGGGGAGGGATGAATGAAAAAGATTGTGATA
>CALETX010000196.1 GCA_937920455.1 uncultured bacterium | reverse complement strand
GCCATAAAGTAGAAAATGGTGGCTACTACTGTAAGAAAGGGGGCCGTAGTCACGTATCCGCTTTCGGCAGTCACGCCCCCCTTGGCATGTCCGTAGGCTTTGGATATGCCGCCACCCAGTCCCAGCATATAGAGATATGCGAAAAGCCCAACACAACCGGCCACGATAGACACAGCCAGCATCTTCCTTCGAAGCAGCACATTGAAATTGTACGCAAACCACCTTTTCTCCACATCTCCGGCGTTCACTCTGAATTTCAAAGAACCTGCGCAAAAAGCCATAATTGCCATGAAGACATAGAACTGACCATCTCTCACAAGAGACATATCCTGGAAGCGTCTCTCTGCAATGCCGTTATAATAAGCAGACATTGGCATAATGCCGTGCACATATGCCAGCATTGGACAGATTAGAATGGATGGATGTAATGGGTCTCGACATCTGTGCCAAGATATGAACATCGTCACAAGCGGTATGGCCAAAGAAAGCCACAAGAACAGTTCAATCAGTGTCACAACGTTTTCTCCTTGAGCACGCCGCGGCTGAGGAGTTCGACAAGAATTATGCTGGCGAGCAATGAAGAGCCTTGTTGAGTCAAGTGATCAGTCTCAGTGAAAAACAAAGATGGGTCTGACGAGAACTGAACCATGGTGTCTCGAACATGGATTCCTTCCTGCCTCAAGACGGAGAAAAAATGGCTATGCACATCACTCAATTCATAACCGTGTGCCGAATACGCGCATCCAGCCGGCACAATAACTACAAAGAAACTTGCCCCTTTGGTCCTGCACATCCGTTTCATATCCGCTACCGCCTCACACATTTTTCCCAATTGCCCTCATAGATCCATCTATACCAGGAAGTTGAAACAACCGCCCCACCCTTTCTCAGGCGGTAAACCACTTTCCTTATGAGCCATAGCGATGCCACCTTTGGCCGTATATACATTCTATACAGCCCATTGTCTGCTCCCTCATAAATCGTATTGCGTCTGCAAAAATCATTAAGGTTAAGCACATATACCACGCCACACGGCCTGTACAGGTGGAGAGATTCACGAAGACGCTCAAGCAGTTCCTCATGGTTGTAACCCGGAACGCCCAAATTCACGATGGGCACGTGATAACCACGCAGCCTCAAATCTCTCTCCAAACAATCACTGATTGTGTGCTCCTGCGACAGCCCAGTTCCAAAGACTATCGAGTCTCCCAGAATGCAGATAGAGTTGGCAAGTGATGCAATATCATCGCATAGGCTACGAGCTCCGAATCTGTTTATTGTTAATGACTTGTTATCATGGCACAGCTTAGTGTTCGGTCTGAGCTCATATCCCAGAATCATATTCGTGGATTGTTGATAGTAATAAGCTGGATTGCTAAGCACCGCTCTCATATTCCGTCGGAGTATGGCCACATAACCCTGACTGCACGCCTCCAGGACCAGAACACCGACTATCAAACCTGAAACTCCCACTTTAAGCTTCAGGCCGAACGATCCCGTGAAAGAATGTTGCGGTAGAACGCGAAGCATTGATTTATCATCTCATCAACGCGAAAGTTTTTTTGCGCCTTCAATCTGGCGCGTTCGCCGGTTTCCTGTCTTAATGTCTTATCTATAAGAAGCCGAGAAAGGACTGCCACGATGGTTTCAATGTCGTCTGGATTAACCAAAAAACCTTCCCTTCCGTCAGTGATCGCTTCACATATGCCGCCCACTTTTGAAGCAATTATGGCCCGCCCTGCAGCCATTGCCTCCAAAACCGTGAGCGGCAGCCCTTCATTTCGCGAGGGAAATAAGAGTATATCAATACTTCTGTAGAAAGATTTCATATCTCGAACTGGGCCGAGAAACCTCACTTTGTCGCCAACTCCCAATTCAGAGGCAAGACCACGCAGATCTTTTTCCTGATTCCCGCTGCCGGCAATGAGCATAACAACGTTCTGTAAGCGTCTGCTTGAGACTGCAAAAGCCCGGATTGCATCTCCTGGACCTTTCTCAGAGGACAGGGCGCCGGCAAAGCCTGTCACAACATTGTCCCGTTCCTCATGGCGAATATCAGCAAGCTGTTCAACAGGAACCCCTGAATATATTACACGCAAACGACCGCGATCGGATCTCCTAACCAAGCCATTGCAATACACTGCCGAGGCTTTTGAGCATGCGATAAACCATGGCTGGGTCAGGGCCATTACAAAACGCTGGATAATTCTTCTACAGCGATGCTTTGCCGATTTTGAGACAATCCATAATCGCTGGTCGTGAATGTGAATCACATGCGAAACGGAAGTGCCAAGCACAGCAAGCCCTGCTGCAAAGGCAGCAGGCCATAAATGGCTGTGAACTATCCTTGGTTGAAGCCTCTTGATGAGAGCCCTGAGCCTTGGAACACACCCAGCCGCCATCTCAATATCTGAGTCACGACCTTTATATCCAAGAAAAACGGGACAGCTTCTCAGACCGTGACTTCTGTCCACGGGATCTGGATCTCTGAAAACGCAGAGACCAGGCCGCCATTCCTCTGAGTTTTCCAGCCCGCGCAATATCTCTGAGGCTACACGCTCAGCGCCTCTTAAAGTCCCGTCGCTGCCAAACCCGGGAATCACATGAAGAACCTCTTGACCTGACTCACGCGACGTCATTGACCGTCTGCAGTAACCTCATAGAAATAAGCCATGATCCCTTTCA
>CALETX010000195.1 GCA_937920455.1 uncultured bacterium | reverse complement strand
TTATCGCTTCCTGTCCATGCCCCGCTCTGCCGGCGCCGCTGTCACAAGAATATCCTCGCCGCACCGTTCAAGAGACATTACTGCGAGCTTCGGCATCATGTTGAGCCGCCACGGGCGTCCGTCAAAGGCTGGAACACTGCCGCCGGCGCCTGACAAACGCGGCGCGAGAAAAAGCGCGTACCTGTCTGCCAACCCCTGACGCGCCATCTCATACGCCAACTTGCCGCCACCCTCGCAAAGCAAGTGCAGAATGCCCAGCCCGCCCAGACGCCTCAGCAGGATTTTCAAGCTCACCCTTCCGCCGCCAACCGACGGTAAAATCCACACCTTGGCCCCTTTGCTCCCATACCTTGCCAAACGCGACGCTCCGCACAGCCGTGTTGTGGCAAAGATCGTCTGCTCGGCAAAGGCATCCGTAAAGACCTTTGATCGAGGATCAGATCGGCCACGTCCGTCCACAATTACCCGCCACAGCCTGCCGCGAACATCCCCCTCCGGCACAAGACATGGATTGTCGGCCACAACCGTGCCGGCGCCGACCATCACAGCGTCTGCCCGCCTGCGCATGATCGCCACCGCCTCTCTCGATTCCCGGGATGTTATCCAGCGGGACGCGCCCGCCGGATCGGCTATTCTCCCATCCAGAGTCATTCCAAGCTTCACTGTGACGAATGGTGTTTTCTCAGCAATCCATTTCCGAAAAGGCACGATCAATTCCGACGCCTCGGAAGCACACACACCCGAAGTCACGCTGATCCCTGCCTCGCGAAGGCGCTTTTCCCCCTTGCCTCCGTTGACCGGATTTGGATCAGGAACCGAATACACCACTCTCCGCACACCTGCGGCGATTACCGCGTCAACGCACGGGGGCGTCCGCCCGTGCGTCGAGCAGGGCTCCAGCGTGACATACAGGGTCGCCCCCCTGGCCGCTTCGCCGGCCTGCGCAAGTGCAATTGCTTCGGCATGCGGCTCGCCCGCCTTCCTGTGAAAGCCTCGACCGACAATCCGGCCGTTCTTCGCAACCACCGCGCCCACGGGAGGATTAGGCCGTGTCGTTCCCTCACCCAAACGGGCCAGGGAAAGAGCTTCAAGCATGAGATTCCTATCGTTCATCCTTGGCTGGCGCGGATCGCCGGGGGTTTGCCTCCAGCTTCCACATTCTTGCCGTCATCTTCAGCAATGCCGAGTTCCTTTCGGATAGTGTCAAGGACACCGTTGACAAACCGGCCAGATTCGGCTGTCCCGAAATACTTGGCTATATCAATTGCTTCGTTTATCACCACAGCCGGCGGCGTTTCGCGATGATAAAGCATTTCGCCAATGGCCATTCTCAACACGTTCCGTTCAACCGATCCTATGCGCGAAAGCCGCCAATGCTTCACATGTCGGCTTATCATCCCGTCGATTGCCTCCATGTTTGCCGCCACGTTGCGCACAATGGCTTCGGCAAAGTCCCGTGCTTTGGCCGGAGGCCGGGTCTCATTTCTGAATCTTGCGAATAGCGCGTCCAGCTCAACAGGGTTAGCGTCGAGCTGAAACAACATCTGAAACGCCCACTCCCTCGCCTGCCTCCGCGTTGCCATTTCCACTTGTCCCCGTCGGACCAGCCTCCGGATTAACGCTTCGATCCAAGAGCCTTGAACAAATTGGCCATTTCAATCGCAGCTTCCGCGGCCTGCCACCCCTTGTTGCCGGCCTTGGTTCCGCAGCGCTCTATCGCCTGCTCCAGATTGTCTGCCGCAACAACTCCGTTGATCACTGGAACGCCGCTCTCGAGCGATATTGCCGCCAGTGACCTGGAAACCTGCGAGTTTATCAACTCCGCATGCGTGGTGGCGCCTTGCACAACCACTCCGAGAGCTATGATCGCGTTGAACCGGTCGCCTTCGGCCATTTTTTTCACGGCTTGGGGTATCTCGTTTGAACCGGGCACCCATGCCACTGTTATATCTTCCTCGCGCCCTCCGTGCCTGATAAGGCAATCTATCGCGCCGTCCTTCAGGTGGCGCGTAAGAAAATCATTGAAACGGCTGACCACCAGACCAAATGTCAGCCCCGCCCCCGACAGATTCGCCGATATTTCTCTTGCCGGCATCCTGCACCTCCCGCTTTGTTTGCTCTACAACAGATGACCCAATTTTTCCTTCTTGGCCCGCAAATAATTGTCGCTGTAGGGAGTCGGCTCAATAACCAGTGGAACACGCTCCGCCACCTTGAGTCCGTATCCTTCCAGTCCGACAATTTTCCTCGGATTGTTCGTCAGCAACCTGATCTCCTTCAGACCAAGATCGCACAAAATCTGCGCGCCGATCCCATATTCCCTGAGATCCGGCGGAAACCCGAGCTTGAGGTTGGCCTCAACAGTGTCCAACCCTTTGTCCTGGAGCGCATACGCGTGAATTTTATTGGCCAAGCCAATGCCGCGCCCCTCCTGCCGCATGTAGAGAATGACCCCACGTCCTTCTGCTGCAACCATGGCCATAGCCGTGTGTAACTGATTACCGCAGTCGCACCGCAAAGACCCCAACACATCGCCGGTCAGGCATTCGCTATGCACTCTCACAAGCGGTGGAGGACTGCCGGAAATGTCTCCCATCACCAGCGCAACATGGTGATCCCCCTCTGCTATTGATCTGTAGAGCCTCAGATTGAAACGGCCATAGCGAGTGGGCAGGTCGGTCGCCCTTATGAATTCAACCACACGCTCCTTCCTGCTCCTGTAGGCGATAATGTCTGCCACCGACGTCATGAGAAGACCGTGCTTTCTCGCCAGCTCCGCAAGTTCATCCAGCCTCGCCATCTGGCCATCGTCCCTGAGGACCTCGCAGATCACCGCCGCTGGCTTCAGGCCCGCAAGTCTTGCTAGATCCACCGACGCCTCTGTGTGACCTGCCCTGCGCAAGACTCCGCCGTCCCTTGCCTCAAGCGGGAACGTATGGCCTGGACTCACCAGATCGCATGGCTTTGCGTGGTCATCCACAAGCACCGCTATCGTCCTGGCACGATCCTGCGCGCTGATCCCTGTTGTAATGCCTCGAGCGGCATCAACCGATTCCATGAAAGCGGTCTTGAAAGCATCTCCGTCCCCGCGTGTCGTCATCCTGCCTATCCCAAGCGCTTCCAGACGTTCCCGCGTAAGCGCGACACATATCAATCCGCGGCCGTGCTTGGCCATAAAGTTGATCGCTTCAGGCGTAGCCTTCTCGGCAGCAACAGCGAGGTCACCCTCGTTC
>CALETX010000194.1 GCA_937920455.1 uncultured bacterium | reverse complement strand
CAGATAGAAACACGGAAAGACAAGAATACGTGCCACTTGCATACCGTAGAACAGCCAAGGTATTGCCCAAAGAAGGATAATCAATGCCATAAGGGAAATTCTAGGCTGCTGCGTTCGCGCTCCAGCCCAGTGGAGGAGACATCCGCCGAGCACAACAAGAGCGGCACGCCAGTCTATCTCCTTCTTTGCAGCCAATAGGCTCTGCCGTTTCCTCCACAAAGCCCACAGACTGACAATTGGAATCAGCCAGCCATGCGAGTATTCGCCTGCGTAAAAAGTCGCGTCCCCCCAGCGCGCTGTCATCCATCCGAAAAGCGACGGACCGAACATGCGACGATCAGCGGTATTGCCCTCCAGATGGAAAACCATGAACAGCGCAATACCGATGATAGTCAGCCTGATTGCCTCCGCGAGAAGTTGCGAATGGCATCCCGTTTTATTCCTTATGAGCGTTATTATACGTCCCACGAGGTATTGCCTCCTTCAGATAGCCATCTATCCGCAAGGCAAGGTCACGAACCGATTCTTCAGGTATGCGCCCGTCAGATAGGCGTTCACCCGTTATTGCCACATAGGCCCACCGCCGCGCTTTTCCGAGGAAAATTCTGTCGAAAGCTGCAACACCCATCCTGACAAGATGATATGGAGTCACATGTTTCCCGTCCGTGAACCAATAGACGTAATAACCGCCCCACTGCACGAGTCCCCCCTCCGCAACCCTCCTCCGCCGGTAGATTTCCAGCAACTGCACATCCAGTTTTCTGGCACTGCCACCCCGAAACTCAACGGTCCTCTGATCGGCCATGTCAAACCCCTGGCCAGCCAAGCATATCTGAGGTCTGTGAAGGCTCACCTGCTCCATCCCGCTGACAACAAGCGTAACGACCGCCGTCATTCCTGCGGGATTGCGGTACTTTTTTCTGCTCAACCAGGTATCGGGCGGCAGTTGTCTCTTCTCGGCAAGTGACCACCCTCTCACAAGCGGGGATTGGCAGGACGGGCAGAACAGCAGATTTTCACCGGATTCCAATTCGCTCAGGCATAGCTCATTATGGCAGAAATACATGTCCGTGCCCGACCATTCCCCTAGACGAGCAGGAAGTTCCATCCCAACAAATCGGCTTTCTTCAACAGGAACGGATGAACATCCCCGAACAAAAGCACCGGTACCTGCCAAAAGCAAAAGCACCAGCAGATCGCACAGACGGTCCTTTGAGATCATTCCGCGCTCACAAGTGGGGGTTTTCTGAGACCGGTCAACTGAAGCAACGCCAGGAACATAAAAATTGGCACAACGGTTGCATACCTCCTGCCAAGCCTCTTAGGTTCTTGAAGAAGCCTGTGCAACCATTGAAGTCCCATTTTCTTGATCCATCCGGGCGCATCTCTCATCCGACCTGTATGCAGATCAAAGGCAGCACCCACGCCAACCATTAGACGTGATTTCAGGATACCGCAATGGGAAGCCATGAACCTCTCCTGTTTTGGCGAGCTGATTCCCACCCACATAATGTCAGGAGAGGCTTCCGCAACTTGATCTCGTAAGGACTCCTCCTCATCCCGAGTCAGGTCTCTGAATGGTGGACTATACACACCGCGGATCCGGATGCGAGGATGCTTCATTTCGAGAGCCTTCTTGAGATCGTCCGCCACTCCGGGCTTCCCTCCGTAGAGGAAATGAGACCACCCATTCCCCACGGACTCAGCGCAAACTGCCATCATGAAATCCGGCCCATAAACCCTTTCCATGCGCCTAAACCCCTGACGCCGTCCCATCCACACCAAGGGCATGCCATCAGGCAAGGTGAGAAGAGAAGAGTTCAAGATGTTACGTAAAGAGTCATCCTTTGTGGCCTCGATAACCGGATGCGCAGAGGTCAGACAGACGTAGCCGGATGCACCGGATTTCAGAGCGTCGCAGAAAGCTGTGACGGCTTCCGAAAAACTCACGGCGTGCACACCCACACCCAGAACATTGCATCGTTTCAGCGGTTGCATGATTCGCGAGGAGGCTTCTTCCCCTCTACATCCACAAGCCATCGGACCGTCTCGGCAACAGCTTGGTCAAGAGAGTATGGGCCGGCTCCAAAAACACTAATGGTTTTTTCGGTGGGAACGATATAGTCTTCTGTCATACTTCGGTAGCGCGAGGATGTGAGCGGGAAAGCAAACCCCATGGCATTAACAACATCGCCACACAGCGCAATCAAACGCACCAGCGGCCTCGGAACAACGCGCGCTTGGCGGCCGGTCAATTGCAGCGAGAAAGCGTTAACCCACTGGTAAATATCCATCGGCGCGTCTCCGAGATAAAAGACCCGGCCCGCAGTCTGCAGCGGATCGGCTTCTATTATCCTTCTAATCTGCTCGACAACATTCTTTACATATCCATAAGTGCGATAGACAGGCTTGCGGCCAGGATGCAGATACCACCCTCTGGTTATGACCCTCCAGATTTCCCTGCAATATCTCATGTGCCATGGGCCCCAGATGTTTGCCGGACGGACGATGGTCCACGGGCATCTTAGCGACACTGAGCGAACCAACTTTTCCATTCTGGCCTTGCTTTCGCCGTATACAGTGTGCGGGCAGAAATCTTCGTCATTTACAGGAACATAGCCAGGCCGGCAAACATACTGGGTGGAAGTCACTACAACCCGCTCCACGGACTGTGTCTCCTGCACAGCCATGAGCACATTTGCTGTGCCTTCTGTATTTACCCTGTAGCCCGCTTCAACCGTGGTTCTCTCGTCGCAATCCGTCCGCGCCGCAAGGTGAATGACAACATGCGGATCAAAGGTGGCCATCACCTGGGAGAGAGATTTGCCATCCATTATATCGCCGCAGTGCCACCATGAGCGCTGTGCCGGGTTCAGGGGCTCGTTCCGGTCGAAGTTCAACAGTGTCGCTCCAAGTGCAGCAAATGTTTCCAGAAGGTTGGTGCCGATAAACCCGGAGCCCCCAGTCACCAAGATCCTGCTGCCGCGAATCGCCATATCATCTTTTCCGTAACAGAGGCTTCATATGTGCGATGCGCACATCAACCGCAAATCGCTTTCAGCATTCTGACAAAGCTATCGTTAATCCTGCCGAATACCGATATTTCCACTTTCGATCATCCCGGATTTTGCCTTTAGACTGTTGCGGCGTTCATGACTTCTTCCAAATCCAGTGGTTCAAGAGTTTACATCTGTCATGGAAAAGTGAATATCCACAGCGCATTGAGGCCAGTCTATCTCGCTAACCGGTAATACCCATCTTAGGCTTCTCGCATTGTCTGTGCCGCTATCTCAACCGCACAATCCGCGATCATACTGAAATTCCTTGAAATTATCGGCACAGATTACTCATGCCATCGACGAAACCGACCTCAAGTCCAACCAGTTCTCTTCAAGGGACAAAGGTCTATGATGAAAGAGCCTCGCTTCATGCCGAGCAGGCGACTTCGACAAAGAGGTCTTCCATTCGTCTTGCAAACATCTCAAAGGTGTATTCTCGCTCATAGACTTCTCTCGCCGCTCTGCCCATAGAAAAAGCAAGTTCTGAATTCTGGATAAGACACTGCAACCTGTCGGCAAGCGTTACGGGATCCCTAATGGGCACAAGAAACCCCGTCTGACCGTCGCGCACCTCTGCTCTTATGCCGCGCCAATCGGCTGCTACCACGGGTTTGCCGAACGCCATGGCCTCCAGGATTGAAACCGGGAATGCTTCTGACTCAAAAAATGTCGGAAAACAAAATATCGCAGCGGAGGAAAAACGCTTCCACTTGTTGCTGCCTACAAGAACACCGGCGAACTCAACAGCCTCGCTGATACCAAGCGACAGAACCCTTGTCTTCAGTTGCCGTTCATACTCCGCCGATACGAACTCGCCCATAAGACATGCTCTGAACGGAACATTCCTCCGTTTCAGGTTCCCCAGAGCCTCTATCAAGACTCCAACACCTTTGCTTTCTCTCAAAACTCCTGCATAGAGCACCATTGGCGGTTTATTCCTACCGTCAGCATTTTCCCTGAATTCAGAACGCGGATCAGGAATGCCATATGGTATGACGACCGTTTTGAAGGCTTGGAGAATATCGGCATCCGCGATGGTTTCCTTCGACATAATAATCGCCGCATCGGGTCTCAAACAGGCGCGGCGGAACAGCCATCTCGCGGTCGGAGGAAAACCCTTATACTTTTCGCTAATGCCTGCGGCGTGGAAATGAAATATTGTTTTTTTGAAGAAAGGGCGGACAAGCAACAGAAGGGCGATATCACGATAAACTGCGACGCCATCGCCACCTGCCGGCGGATAATAAAGAATATCCGTTCCTTTCGTGACTCGTTCTCGAATTATTCTCAGCGCCATTTGCGGCAGAAAGAGAACTTTAGTCAGCCTCACATGTCCCATCTCTGCCATGTGCCGCGAAAAAGCCATTCTGACATGAACCAGCTCAACGCGCTCGAATGGCGCATCGAGCAAGTATTTTATCATGATGGCCTGCCCTCCATACGGAGGAGGCGTCTGACCGACAACCAGAACTCTTGGCCGAATTTTCACCGCTGAAGCCGCCCTCACACAAGAATCCTACTTACACAAAACTGCCGCCGAACGGCCGGCATTCAAAGCCTATTTCCGATACGAAACAACATTTGAGAAAACACAGGCACATCAGCAGATTCAGACTGACCTGTCAGTAACTCGTTGATAGACGTTCAGGACTTGTTCCGCAACGGCGCGCCAGGTCTGCACTGGAAAACTTTGTTTAAGGCCGGAACAACATTCGTCGTAAAAACGTCTCAAGCAAGCGGGAAAAGATCGGCTGGAAATGTCCGGCGCATATCTTACCGAATTGCCGTAATAGGAGCGCAAGGTAGGCAGATCCGGCGCCATCACGGGAGTTCCAACAGCCAAGCTCTCCAACAAACAGAGTCCTAGCGCCTCATACCTGCTGGCGAGGATCAAGCCACGCGCACCGCGATAAAAAGCTGCCAGTCTGCCTCGATCCTTCACCTCGCCAACCCACTGAACATGCTCGCCATCAATCTGCTTTCTGAATTCTTCGAAATAGGCGTCTTCGCCAACCTGCGGACCGCCAACAAACCGAATTTTCACACCCGCTTCGCGTGCGGTCTTTGCCAGTTCCACCTGCCTCTTGACCCTTGAGATAAAGGCGCAACACAATAAACCGTCAAATGCCTCGGCGTCCGATTCCTTAACAAGGAAAACTTCATCAACACCGTTTGGTATCACAAAAGTTCTGTCCGGCGGCGCCCCTAATGCGGTAACGTGGTAATCTCTTTCGCGAGGTGTTAGCGTCAAAACAGCATCCGCCTCGCGATATATCTCAAGGCCTAAACGCTCATACAGTCCATCGCCAAGAACAGGACGAAGCGTTGTCCCCACAATGCGCTGACCAAACCACCACGCACGCGATCGAGCAGCGCCAACAGGATTCATGGAAGAAATAACGATCTTCAGCCTCCGTTCCCTTGCGAACTTCCAATGAGAATCCCTCGGCCTTGACCAGTAATGAATGAGATCGGCATTCTGCGGAATATCCGACTCGTGTCTCAGCCATTCCACCGAGACTCCAAGCTGCCTCAGATTTTCCGCCGTCTGCCATATTTGAATTGCATGCCCTCCTCTCGCCCATGCCAGAGGATAATCAACGTAAAAGAGCGCCATCATTGCCTTGTCCTGCCATTAACCCGTGCCAGTTTTTCCCTTAAGATTTCACGCACAACAGGCACCACTATCTCCGCAACGCTTCGGGATCCTTCAGGCGTAAAGTGACAGTCATCTGCAAACATCTCTCCCTGTGACTCACTCAGCGTCGAAGCCAGATCCAGAAGATAATC
>CALETX010000193.1 GCA_937920455.1 uncultured bacterium | reverse complement strand
GAGAATTCCGAGTGGGCGCATCTGAAGAGGCCGGCATCAAGAGTAAGTGGCAATCCTTGGAGAAAACGGATTGCGTCGTTGTTGAGTCGGCCACGTGTCCATTCCAGCGCTGCTCGCGCATCGTCGTTGAATCCATCATCGTTCAGTTTTCCGCAGAGGGCTGCGTCGTGATTCCCGAGCACGAAGTAGTCTATATTGGCATAAGCTGACTCCAACACCTGGGCTGGCTGAGGGCCGTAACCGACGATGTCGCCGAGACAAATGATGGCGTCGGCGCCGTCGCTCCGTATGTCAAGCAGGGCGGCATTCCACGCAAGTAAATTTGCGTGTATATCGGAAACGATAGCGTAACGCATAGCCGGCCTTTCTCTTGAGCCTCACACAAAAGAACGCGGCAATCATAACAATCAACCGCCTCGTGGTATGTCAGGGTTTTGCGGACAGGTTGTGTAAGGGTTTCTCTTACATTCGGAGACCGAAAAGGAGCCTAAGTTAGGGCTGCAAGGGACGTTAGATCATGCGGAGTATGGCATCGGGTGGAATGGTGGGAGCAGGTACCGGTTTCTCGAACCAGCGTCGCACATCCATATCGAGTCCAAGCCCAAGCATGTAGTTGTAAGCGGCCTTTTTCAATCCCCTGCCGAGCATATCATGGTCGCACCGAACCGAATCGCGGTATGAAAGATGATCGCACACGAACGTCTTCACGGCGGTATGAACATTCCTGATGCCGTATCGCTTTGGCTTCATAGCGATCGGGCTGAAGGGGGCCAGGGCGAATCTGTGCCAGTGGCACGAAACAAGGCACCGATTTTCGAAGAGCTGCCGAACAATCTCAAGGGCGTCAACGGTTTCCTGGGTGGTCTGTGTCGGACAACCGTACATCAGGTAAGCGTGGACCATGATGCCGGCGTCACGGAACGCGCTCATGACTCGGGCAGCAGTAGCCACTGTGATTCCTTTGCTGAGCAGTCTGAGCAATCTGTCGTTTGCTGCCTCGAGTCCGCCGGTTACAGCCACGCATCCGGCTTTTGCCATAAGTTTGGCCAATGCCGGGGTAAAGGATGGCTCGAATCTGATATTCACCCACCATTTTGAGATCGGCCCGTGTTGCGTCAGGTGCAGGGAAAGCTTCCTCAGCAGATTTGGCGGAGCGGCTTCATCAGTAAAGTGAATGCCTGGCCACCGCGTGCAGGATATTGCTTCACGCATGCGTCGAGCTATTCTTTCTGCTTGTGCTGGCTTGAAGCACTTTACCGAGCGAAGGGTAGTGTCGCAGAAAGCGCATCTTGCCCAGTAACAGCCGTCTGCCAGGGATAGTTTTATCCACGGCCCTTCGGTCCACATGCGGATCATGGGATTTGGAGTCTCGGCCAGCAGGATATATTTTCTCAGGTCAAGGCCGGTGTAGTCCAAAGGCGCAGCATCGGGAGGAGGAGCCGGCTGTGATGCTCCTGCCTTGTAGAGAACTTTTTTACCTCTGCTGACGAGGGTACGAATGAGCGGTTGACGTTTGCCGCGGAGGGTCTGGACTATGGCCAGCAAAGGCAGTTCGCCTGAGTCGTACACGACATGATCCACGTAATCGAACAACCTGGGATCTTTCACGCTTCGCAACTGGCGTGTAACGAAGCCGCCGCCGATTACGATCCTGACATCCGGCAATATTGCGCGGGCTCTTCGGGCAATCTTGAACGCGCCGTAGAAAGCGCCCGGGAAAGGGATCGAGATCGCAAGAAGAGATGGTTGGAACCTGGCAAGGGCGCGGTTGGTTCCTTCATCAATCAACGAATCAATAAGTGTACCAGGTCCTTCCAACGCATCCCGTATTTCATCGAAACTCTCCGCTCCCAGCACGAGTTCTTCGGCAAACCTCGACAATCCGAAACGCTCATCAATGCCTTCTCTGATCGCATCTGCGATGTCGTCAATGAAAAGGCTTGCGAGGTAGCGGGCCGCAGCCTGTTTGTCGCCCGCGAAGAAAAACTCTAGTACATCCGTCGAGGCTGTGTTGGCACAGTTGATACTCTTCCCCATTTCGGCGATTACTGAAAATCTGGGTCCTTCCGGCAGGAAGCGGCGGCTGAGGATTCTTGTTGCGAGGGATGGTTGTCTGCCCTGCAGGAAAGCAATGGCCGGCTCGACTGTTGCGATATACTGGCGCATGTTTCTCAGGAAAAATCGGCTTGAATAGCCGACGTGCCGCGCAGTCCGCAGGGCCACTGCAACGCGGCGGAGGCCTTCAGCGGACATGAGACTCAGAATAAGGTCGAGCGAAGCATCCCACTGAGCTGCCGCGATTCTCCGCGATCGAAGGAAGCCTGCCAGCCTGGGTCCTGCCGAGTATGGCGAGTTGCACTGAACAAGGGGCGGCGTTATGAAAAGCACCGTCGTTCTTTTTTGCAAAGCGGGAGGGGTGGATGCGCCGATCATCTCACGGCTTTGACGCCGCCCCCGCCCTTGGCGCGCTTTACCTCGGCCAGTACCATGGCTTCATCCACCATGGTAATATCGCCCGGGATGTCCTGCACAAGTATGCCGTGGGCGGCTCCCCACTCAACGGCATCCTGGAGCGGCCTGCCCTTCAGCAGGGCGGCCAGCACGCCAGAAGTGAACGAATCTCCTCCACCTGTGCGGTCAATGATCGGCACATTTTTCCGGACAGGAGCGGTCACGAGCACATCGCCCTCAACGTCATACAGCACAGCGGCCCAGTCTATCAGGTCGGCGTTTGTCGCTCCGCGCCACTGAGTGCCTATCAGGCTCAGATTCGGAAAATCCTTTGCGACGCGGCGAATTGTTTCGCGGTAAGCCTCAAGCCATTCCTCAAAAGGTGCGCCTTTTGAGACCTTTGTTTCATAGCCCAGAGCATCGAACATGTCAGTATCATTGCCGACGAGGAAGCCGATATAAGGGGCAATTTTTTGGTTGATGGCGCGCGCC
>CALETX010000192.1 GCA_937920455.1 uncultured bacterium | reverse complement strand
TCAGACCAGGGGCACAAAGTATTCGCTGATGGCTGATGAGAAGGTCAAGGCGCTTGCCGGGGAGAGAAGCCAGGCGATCGAGAGGGTTCTGAGGGATATCGAGGAACAGACCGCCGGTCTCGTCAGGGACGGGCGGTTTCTTGAGGCGGCCGATGTTTATGAGAAATACGACGGATTGCTGGCAGAAGCCACTGCAAGCCGAAGGAAAGCAGCAGCCGCGGATCTTCGAGTGAGGCATGAAAGGGTGCTTGAGGAGCGGCGTGTACAGGCCGAGCGCGAAAAAACGGTGGCGGCTGCCGCGCTTGAAAGAATCGTCAATGCCCTGATTGGAGAGGGAATCGAGGCCGGTATGAAAGCTGCCAACGAGGCTATGGCTGATCCTCAGATCGGGGCCGGACGCGCGCAGATTTCGGCAGTGAGCCGTCTGCTTTCGGACGCTGCAGCTCTGGATCAAAAAATACTTGATTCGTTTCGGCCTGTGATTGGCCAGCAGACTACTGTTCAACTGAATGACGGCGCGAAGACGATCGTTGTTCTGTCAGTGAAGGAGGGAAGAGTTTACGGCGAGCAAAAGATGGAGACTGGAGCGGCGAGCGCAAGCGTTGCGATTTCTTTTTCTGTTCGCGATCTTGCGGTTAAAGAGAGATTAGCGCGCATGGGCTCCGAACAGAATCTGGAGGTGGCGCTGAGCAAGGGTCTTCTTGCCCTTGGAGCAAAGGCATATCCCCAGGCAAGGAAGTATTTCGGCATGCTTGAATCACCTCTCAAGGATCTCCTTGCGGCAAGGATTGACGCCCTTGAGAAGAGCGCTCAAGGAGAGGAGGCGAGGTTATCTCTAGGTTTGATAATGAAGGCCGCCGGGGTTGCAACAGAAGGTGCGCCTATGGAGTCGTGGCCGGATATGGTCAGAAAGGCAAAGATACCTTCGGATCAGGCCGCAAGGATAGGGGAGATGATCAAGATTTTCAGGGAAAAATACGCCGGGTCTGACGTTGCGGCTCAGGCCGAGCCTTCGCTGGCGGCGCTGATGGAGGCGGTCGCGGGGGCTGGCGTAACAAGAGATGCGCCGGCCGTCAGCCCTCCTCCGCTTCCTGGTTTGCTAGCGAACGTGAAAGACAACCCTGAAGCATGGCGTGATCTGATGTTGCGCAGGAATCCGGAGCTGGGTCCGAATGACATTTTTCTTGAGACTGCTTCAGATGGCCGCGTAACCCGTGCGGTGATACTTTCTCCAGGTCTGCAGGACATATTTGCTGTAGCCGTTTTTCAAAATCTGCGAGAGGCCGTGTTGGGTGCGGCTAGAGTTGACAACTACTGGACGAGCGAGCCCTTATGCAGACTTTCAGATATCGGGCCCCTCCGCGGCCTTCCTCTCGATTCTCTTTCTCTCGCCCAGGCGAATGTGAAAAACCTCGATCCCCTCCGCGGAATGCAGCTCAGGTCGCTGCGCATTCGGCGATGCCCGGTGAGTGATCTGTCGCCATTGCGCGAGATGAAATCGCTGGAGGAGCTTTGGGTGCGCAGCACGGATGTGAAGGACCTTGGGCCGCTCAGGGATCTGAGTATCAGACGGCTGGATATTGCCGACACCAAAGTTTTCGACCTGCGGCCGGTGTCTTCAATGCCTCTTGAGTGGCTGGATATAAGCCAGACGCAAGTAAAGGACATAAGCGTGCTTTCGGGGAAGCCGGTTTCAGAGCTTAATATAGCCGGCACCAAGCTTTTCAATTTCACGACGCTCAAGAACCTGCCGTTGCGGCGGCTTAACTGCAACGGGACTCAGTTCCGGGAGCTTGGGCTTCTTCGCGGCACGACGGTTCGCGAACTGGACATAGGCAACACGCCGATTTCAGATATAAGTGCGCTCGAAGGAATGCCGCTGAGCTATCTTTCGATTGAGGGCACTTTGGTAAAAGATTTTTCGGTCCTTGGAACAATGCCGTTACGGCAGCTGAATCTGAGGTCTACAAAAATCAGCTCCCTCGATCTCTTGAAGAATCTGCCGCTTGAATGGCTCGATATTTCCGAGACACAGGTGTCAGATCTCTCTCCCCTCGCGGGCATGAACCTTAGGTATCTTGCCCTGAACCACACGAAGGTGAGGGATCTCAGTGTTCTGGCTAACATGCCATTGAGACATCTGAGTGTTATGGGAATTCCTGTGAGGGCTCTCGAACCTCTGCGCAGGTCTTCCATTCGCAGTATATGTGTTGACGATCCGACGGGCGAGGCGATGGCAATTTTGCGCGCTATGCCGGCGCTTGAGGAGGTCAACTGGCGCCGACACAGGCGTGACTAGTGTTGGTGGCAAAGCTTCAGAGTTGCGAGGCGGACGTTCCTGCCCTGGCGAGATTTCTCCTGAACGGCGGACGTATTATTCCTTTTTCGCAGATTATAGCAGTGATCAGTTCGGCTGGAGTGACATCAAATGCTGGCGAATACGCTTTGATGCCACGCGGAGCGATCCTGGTTCCCAGCACATGGGTGACCTCCTCGGCGGATCTGTGCTCTATGGGTATCGCGTCTCCGCTGGGGGCGCTGATATCAAATGTGGACGAAGGAGCCAGGACGTAAAATGGAATCTTATGTGCGGAAGCGAGAAGGGCCAGGCCGTAGGTTCCGATTTTGTTTGCGGTATCGCCGTTGGATGCGATGCGGTCTGCTCCCACAAGAACCGCCGAGATTCGTTTTTCCTTCATGACCACTGCCGCCATGTTATCGCAGATCAATGTTGCCGGAATGCCAGCTCTAGACAGTTCCCATGCCGTCAGTCTGGC
>CALETX010000191.1 GCA_937920455.1 uncultured bacterium | reverse complement strand
AAAAAAAAATTCGCCACCCTGTCCGTGACCGGGGCTGCAACCACAACGTGGCGAGCCTTCTGGTTGTATCCCCAAAACGCTCTTACAGGAGCAGAAAACTTTTGTGCTTGCACACCAGACCGCTGGTGATAGAGTTTAGCTTTTTGCAGGTCCCAGCAGGGACCGAGAAGCGAGTGCGCTGGCAGGCCACATGACAGCGCCAAAGCGGATTCCGGGAAAAGCGACGGAGTGACTCTCTTCGCGCGCAGCCCGGCAACAAAAGGAGTGGAACTGTGGTTGAGACGACAGAACCTGTTGTCCCGACAGACTATCGGGATATCACTATAAAAGACCTTCTGGATGCCGGCCTACATTTCGGGCATCAGACAAAGAGATGGAATCCAAAGATGAAGCAATACATCTTTGGAAAACGCAATGGCATCCATATAATAGACCTTGAGAAAAGCCTGGCAATGCTCCAGGAAGCGCTTGTCTTCCTGCGCGGTCTTGCCGCCAGCGGAAAGAGTGTGCTGTTTGTGGGCACAAAGAAACAGGCTCAGGAGATCATCAAGCAATGCGCGATGGCATGCGGCCAGTTCTACGTAAATGCCCGCTGGCTGGGAGGCACTCTCACCAACCTGTCTACAATCCGTCGCAACGTGGCAAGGATGCGCGCCCTTGAAGAACAGGAAAAGAAGGATAACTTTGCCGGCATTCCCAAACAGGAAGGAGCCAGGGCACGGCGCGAGCTTGAACAACTGCGGAGAAACCTTGTCGGCATCGCCAACATGTCAACTCTCCCCGGCGCCCTCTTCGTTGTGGATGTCGGAAGGGAGGCAATAGCCGTCGCCGAGGCTCATCGCCTGGGCATCCCCATTGTAGCCATAGTTGACACAAATTGTGACCCCGACCTCATAACGTATCCGATTCCGGGGAACGATGATTCGCTGCGGGCAATCAGGCTCGTTGCCGGCGCCATTGCAGGTGTAATAAAGAAGGCTGTCGGCGACTATGCGCGCCAGCCGGCTGTGGATGCCGAGGGTAAGCCTGCTGCTGAACCCGCTCAGTCTGAGCAGGCAAAGCCCGCCGCCCAGCCACAAACGCTGACTGTTGGGAATCGGAGGATATTGGCCCTGTCAGGCACAAAAGCCGCATCGCTCGTGACCGATGAGGAAGACGTTCTGGCAGACGACACCGTGGCGATCAAGGAAAGCAGGCCCCGTCATGCGCGAAAAGCGCCCCGGAAGGAAAGCCAAAAACTGGAATAAAGAGGAGCATCGGGACAAGCCGAACGTCCCACGCGCATAATAAAAAAAAGGAGCAGGAAAGATGAGCGATATTTCATCCGAACTGGTAAAAAAACTTCGCGAAGCGACCAATGTCAGCATGATGGAGTGCAAGAAGGCCCTGGTGGAATCAGGCGGCGATCTGGAAAAGGCCACCATCATATTGCGAAAACGCGGCATGAGCATTGCCGCAAGCAAGGCTGCCCGGACAGCAAACCAGGGCCTTGTGGCCACCTCATCGGCGGAAAACGGCCGCATTTACTCTCTGGTGGAGGTCAACTGCGAAACTGATTTCGTGGCACGCAATGCCGTGTTTCAGGCATTTGTCAATAAAATGGCCGAGATTGCGTGCGGAACGGATGCCAATCTTGCCGATTTGTGCCGGAACGAAGTGACTGCCAAAGTTGCCGAAATAGGAGAAAACATCGTGATAAGGCGAAGTGTACGCTATCTCCTTTCCGGTCCCGGCGCAATAGCCTCATACGTTCACCTCGGAGGAAAGGTGGGAGTACTCGTAGAACTGGGATGCAGCAACGAAAACACCGCCGGAAACCCCGCCTTCAAAGATCTCCTCAAGGATCTAACCCTCCAAGTGGCCGCTTCAAGCCCGAGATATCTCTCGTCATCAGATGTGCCCGAGAATGTTTTGGCAGCAGAAAGGGAAATCTATTCCAGTCAGATAAAGGACAAGCCGCCGCAGGTGCTTGCCAAAATAGTTGAAGGCAAGATGAAGAAGTTCTACTCAGAGGTCTGCCTGCTTGACCAGCCTTTCATACGAGAGCCGAAGATAACAGTCTCTCAACTCCTCGAAGCGAAGAGCAAGGAACTGAACGATCGACTTTTGGTGCGCAGATTTGTCAGATATCAGGTGGGCGCCTGATAGACAGAAAGCTATCCGTCTGCATGACCGAGCAAGCAAAACTGCGGCTCGTCACGTTGCTCACAATTCTTCGGATGCCCCTTGTTCTGGCGTTCTTTGCCTGCGCAATAGTGCACGCCGCTTCGCCAAACTCCGTTGTTTTCCATGTCGCGTTTGCTTCTCTCATAGCGTCCGCCGTGACAGACTTCCTTGACGGATGGCTGGCGCGACGGTTCCGAGTGGAAAGCAGCTTCGGCGCCCACGCCGATCCGCTGATGGATAAGTTCTTTTATGTCGCCACATTTCCCATCCTGGTCTATGTCACGGCCGGAAAAGCAGCGAATGACCCATCTCTGACTCCCCGGCTGCATGCCGCAGCCATATTAATCATAACACTTTTGTTCCTGGCACGCGACCAATGGGTGACATTTCTCCGTTCAATAGGGGCAATGTTCGGCGTCAGCGGCAGCGCCCATTGGTCCGGAAAATTAAGGACGGCCATTACACTGCCACTAATATGCGTAATCTACCACACCGTTGAAGCCCCAAAACCGATCGTCCCCTCCTGGTTCATGTACGCTTTCGAGGCATTGGCCGTGGTGATAAACCTGGTTTCCCTCATCCATTATACCTGCCACTATTGGCCTTACCTTGGCAGGTCAACACGTCCGGTGTCATAGCACAACATGTTCAAGCCTGAACAGCCGGGTCGAACTTTCAGGTTCCATGTGGGACTTTGGCTGGTGGTCGGCGGAATGTTTTCCGGTGTTCCCGGCGCCTGCCTCGGAACCCTGGTCGGAATGCTGGCAGGCCGACCCGTTGCCGGAGTGGTTACTGGAGTCGTCCTCTACCTCCTGTCATGGCTGATGATCGGAGCAGGCATTGTGCTTGCCGGTCCTGAAACGCTGGTCAGGACAAGACGGATTATGCTCTCCCTAAGAAAGAAATTCGCTCCGAAAGACCGCCGCGAACATCCCGCTCACAATGATGGTCCGCCCACATAGCGAAAGCCATGCCGATTTCTGAGTGAACGGCGGATTCCTCTCCCTTGCTGCCAAGACACACCAGCAGACATTGCCGATGCACATGATCTCTGAAATGTCTCAAGCCGAGGCTCGGCAAAACAGCGCCTCAGTGAAGCGAAATGGGCAACTGACAACCTCTGCTCACGTCCACCCACTGTTCGCTCGCTGCGTCCGGTTCACTCACAAGCCTGGAAAGAACAACATACAGGCAGTAACGGCCCTGCCGGTCCGTGCCCGGCTCAAATTCATCCGGAATATCATGGAAATCATTATCCATCGTGAAATCCACCTTAGCTCCGGCGAGCAAGAGTGGGGGGAGCCTTCTTGTGTGTTCATAGGCCATTTTGGCACCTGGGATGATAACTGTGAGACCGTAGACGCTGTTCGTTGCAGGCACAGAATTGAAAACCGCCCGAAACCGAATACTGAAAGGCCTGCCAATTGATATGTTGCCAGGGAAAGCCAGCGGTATGAGCATCGCGCGCTCTTCCAGAAATCTCGACACCAAAGTCATCCTTGCGCTGAATCCGGCCGCTTTGCTCAACGCTTCGCGATCCTCTTTGGCGAGCGGAAAACCTTCGCCGTAAAAAGTGTAATCTCCAAGCCGCGACGCGGCCGCTGCCCGAAGCGCAGCGAGGCGTTTGTCGGTCTCCGCTTTGTCCACCGGCTCTGCGGCCACAGCATCCCGCACCAGCAGAAGGATCGAGGAACAACGAAGATATACATTCAGCGAAACCCCCTGCCCCGACAGCGCATCAACCTGGCGGAAAGCTGTGACCGTGGCGTCGCGCCTTGCCGTTGACATGATACCCGCAATCCTTGTTCTGATCTCTTCCGGAGCCGCATCCGCAAGAGGCTCCGCTATACGCCTCATGGCAATGAAGTGATCCGCCGTCACAGGCCGATGAGCGGCCATTTGCTCCAAACGCTCAATGTTGACAGCGACATAATCACGCCTGATCCGATCCTTCAGTTCGCGAATCTTCTCGGCATACATGCCGCTGACATCCTTGTATGCGAGCATATCGAGCTCAATCGATGCCTTTCTGTAAGCGATAGCATCGCGCGCGCTGGAGTCGAAAGCGCCAGATATGTCCTTGATGACTACCTCAAGTTCTGCCATAGGCCTTGTCAGCGCCTCCCATTGCTGCAGCATCTCATTCAGCGGCTTTGTCAATGGCGGATGCTTTGCCTTCAATTTTCGGATTGTTTCAACTCTCTTTTCCACATCCTGCGTGGAGTATTGTTTTCCTCGCTGAACAGGATAAACGACTCCATCAAGGGCAGATTGGGCAATACGTCTTTCTTCGCCGTTCTCTCTATCAATGTATGCAACCGCATCGCCATCTTTGCGAACGCTTTTGGCCCAAAGACACGTTCCTTCACTTGTCACCAGCAGCACCTCAGCGTTGGACAAGGATGCAGCCAGGATTCCCACAACTGTCAGTTTTTTTCGTAACTCACTCATACCGGATCCTGACGATCACCGCGCCAGCGAGAGAAACCATCTGACCAAGCGTCGTGGTCAGTGACAGTATGCTGTCGTCTGGCGCCTGCCATTGCCATACCGGCGAGAAAGGCCGGCTGTGCCGTGGCGCCAATGCTTTTGAGCAGGGGAAACAGCCTCATGCCGACGCACATAGAACCAACCGAAAGGCAGTGTTGCAAGGCTGAAACCTGCTGCAGCAGAGACCGTGTTTTCCAAAGTCAAAGCGCGCGCGTGCAGATGGACCTCGAAGAGAGTCTCGCGAAGCCTGCTTCACGCCCCTTTTGCCGATTGACAGGAATGTTTCTGACGTCTAGTGTCTGAACTGAAGATGTCAATCTTCCACACATCGCGGCAGCGCGATTCTTCTGGCGCACAATTCTGGGTCGCAGTGGCCATGATGACGGTCATTCCTCTCCTAGCATTTGTCTACGTGTACGAGAGGGTTTTGGCTGGCGAAGAATCTCTCTGGCACGTAGCAGTGTGCGCCGTGGCGTCGGCGGTAGGAATCGCAGGTTATATTTCTCTCAGACGTCATCCGGCTCGCTTGTCCAGGATCAGGCGCAGGATAGAAGACGCTCTTTCGGATGTCTCAGTGCCGCAGCCGGTGTCTGCGGCAAGATCCGATGGCGAAGCTGTGGACCAGGGCCTATCGGTTCTGCTCTCGCGACTGACAATAAAGGTAGAAGCATCGGCCCGAGAAAAGGCGCGCCTTGAGCGGGAACTGGCTCTTGCGCAGAAAATTGAAAGCCTGAGCGCTCTGGCCACCGGCATTGCGCACGACTTCA